>JACQUX010000023.1 GCA_016210045.1 Deltaproteobacteria bacterium
AGTCCGCGATCAGCTTGTTGTAGATGGTCAGGTTCGGGGCGAGGACGAAGAAGTGGCGAATGCCCTCGGCCTTGTGGAGGTAGGAGATGAACGCGCCCATGAGCCGCGTCTTGCCCACGCCAGTCGCCAGGGCGAAGCAGAGGGAAGGGAAGTCCCGCTCGAAATCCGTGACCGTCGAGAATTCCGACTGAATGGCCTTGATGGCCTGGGCGACGTCCGCGCCCTTTTCCAGCGGGATGATGTCGCAGATGCGCGCGAGGATCTCCAGCGAGGTCCGCTGCGGGGGGCGGAGGCTCAAGCGGTTGGCGATGGTGTTGACGGCCGGGTTCATTCGTTGCCCTCCTTGCCCGTCATGTCGAATAGCGTGGCCTGTCCCCGGCGCTCGGCCCTGGTGCGCGGCTTTTTGCCCGAGGGCGGGGCAACGAGTTCCGACTCTTCTTCGGCGGGTTTCATGGGAAGGCTCTTGATCTCCAGGCTGTAGTCGTCCTTGCCCCATTCGCAACTGGAGAGGACGGCCTTCGGGATTTTCTTCACCGTCAGGTTCGGGAACGCGTCGAGGTTCTTCACGCGGAACGCTCCGCACATGACGAGGAGACTCCGGCCCTCGCCCACCTCGTCGGAGAGCTTCTGGACCTGCTCGCGGGTGAGCGTCTGCGTTGTGACGTAGATGAAGTCCTTCTCGGTCGAACGGCCGTGTTGCCAGTAGACCGTGTCGCTGGGAGAGTAGGCGAAGCCCTCCAGTTTGCAGATGGCCTCCGTCAGCATGGCCGCGTTGTACTTCCGGTTGATGACCCAGTTCCCGAACTGGTCCTTTTGGAGGAGCGACGGGGCCATGCGGTAGTAGCGGAAGCCCCCGCCGCCTTTCCAACCTTCAGCCTCGGTGATGCCGCCCGGGTCTTTTCCTTCGATCACCTGCTTCAGGCGCGGGATGATATGGGTGTGGCAGTGCTCGCCCAGCTCAACCATGATCCAGCGGCGGCCCATTTTGTGAGCGACCGCGCCGGTCGTGCCAGAACCGGCGAAGGAGTCGAGGACCCAATCGCCGGGGCTGGTGGCAATGTCCAGGACTCGTTTGAGCAGACGCTCGGGCTTTGGCGTATCAAAGGCATCGACCTTGCCGAACAGCTCGTGGATTTCCTTCTTCGCCTCGTCGGTGTGACCGCACTCGTCGTGGGGCCACCAAGTCCAAGGAACCATTCCCTCAACTTCGGTCAAGTAGCGAATCACATTGGGCTGGCCGTCGCCATTCTTGCCGAACCAGATACGACCTTCTGCGAGCAGCGCTTTATAGTTGTCCTCGGTTGTGCTCCAACAACGCCCTTCGGGCGGCCGATGAATAACGCCGCTTGGCGTTGTGATCGGGTACATCTGATTTGGCCGCCAGCCCTGCGCGGTCATTGGGATGCCGCGCCATCGGCCCTTGGGATCGTTATTGGGATTCTTGTAGACCGCCGCGCTTTTCTCGTCGATTGGGATGCGGTTCCGAGTCTTCTTGAAGGTTTCCGCGTCGAGCGCATACGCAAGAACGTATTCGTGTACGTCACCGATAGCTTCACGGTTTTCGCGGGAGTATCGCTTCTGCCAAACGTTTGACGCGATAAAACAAGGGCGTCCGAATACTTCATCCATCAAAACACGTAGGTACGGCATCTCGGCATCGTCAATACTGATCCAGATGGAGCCATCCCCTGCCAGCAGCCGCCGCAAGATTTCCAGGCGATCCCTCATCAACGACAGCCAAAGCGAGTGCTCGACGCCGTCATCATAATGTGTGAAAGCCGATCCCGTGTTGTACGGCGGGTCGATGTAGATGCACTTGATCTTCCCCGCGAATTCCCACTCCAGCGCCTTCAAGGCGAGCAGGTTGTCCCCGAAGATGAGGCGGTTGTCGAAGACGTCTTTGTCGCCCACCCGGAACGGGGCGTGGCAGGACTTCGCCGGGTCCTCGATGAGGATGCGCGGCTCCAGCCTCGGCTGGTTCTCCTTGCCGATCCACGTCAGCTCGAGTTTGGTCTTGTGATTCGCCATACCTATCCTTTAGTCAACGCCTCCGTACTGGCTTCATCGGAGCGCGCCCTTACTCCGTCGCTGCCCTGCGCAATGCGTTTAATAACTCCTGCGTAGTCGACCAACTGCTTGTTGACGCGCTTGAGGTCCTTTACCAACTCGCTGTACTTCGGGAAACCCTGCTGGATTTCCTGGGGTGATTTCCCAAGGTTCTTCTTGAGTTCCTCGTCGTACCAGTGGCGAAACCTCGCCTGCCATTGGGTCAGATGAGGACGGAGCCCCTCGTTCAGCGCGTCAACGAGCAACCGCACCAACTCCTGGGTGTCCTTGCTGGATCGCACTTTCTCGGCGGGAATCGCTTTGGCAAGCGTCCGCATTTCCTGGAACAGTGCATACCAGGAATCGTACACCTCGGCGATGACGTCGTGTTCTTCATCGAAAGGAAGAGCGGCCTTCCGCGTCACGAGATCGACCCACGCCTTGTGGGCAACTTGGATATCCTCGTAGCTTGGGCGAATCTTTACGTTCCCGATGCCCCCCAACTGAATCTCCGCTTCCACGACCGCCCAGGGCGGCAGTTTCCGGCGTCGGTAATAGTGCCACACGCCCCAGAGGACGGCGATCAGGATGATGAGGACGAGGAAGAGCGGCCCCGCTTCAATGGCAAGGGTGTACTTGTCCGTGATCCTGATCGTGATGAGGTCCTTCCAGTTCATGACAAATTCCGCCCCATCTTCTCCCGCTCGTTCCGAATCTTTCCCGTGTCCTGGCTCTTCTGGATCGCGAGTTCCATAGCGGCCTTCAATGCCTGGGGGTCGGTAGCCCAACTGCCAAGCCAGTGCGCATAGTCGCTCTGAATGTTGTCGTGCAGTCGACTGGGGACGACGATCTTGCCCTGATCACCCCTTGTGGCAGTCGGCAGGGCGATGCCCAGAAGAGCATGCTCGTGGTGAAGCGTCGAGTGAATCTCCCAGTCGACGTATTTGCGTTTCCACGTCGCCGCCCCGCACAGGGCAATCGTGATCGAGCTCCCGACAATATGCTCCTCACGAATGGCGCGATTGATATACTCGGGATCGTCGCTTCGAATCCTCCCGTCCAGCGAGTTGTCGTGAAAGATCTCATAGTGGTCCGCGAACATCCGCGTGAACTCGTCAAACCATCGTTGGTCTCCACGATGGTGGTAGCTGATAAAAACCTTCCGTGTGGTTCCGTAGTTCATTTCACGCTCCCTCGTTGGCCATCCACCGCCGAATCGTGTCGATGTTCCACTGGGCAGCCGAGATCTTGAACTTGGGAAGGAACGCCGGGTCGCGCGCATAAGATGCGTTCTTGAACTTCATAGCCGCGACCTGCTTGTCGAGGTTCCAGGCGGTCGTCATCTCCCACTCCAGCCAACCATCAGGGTCCTTCCACGAGTCGTCCGATACCAAGAGAATTGCCATGCTCGCCCGGTTTATCATGTCGGTGAGTTTGGACTGGATATAGGGAACGCTGAGGGACTTAACCGGGTCCTTGAGAGACTCGTCGTAGGCCATCGCACCGACGTACTCGTTGCCGATGACCGCCCGGAACTGGTTGACCTCCCAAATATCCTCGTGGAGGAAGCTCAAAAACACTCGTTTCATGGCGCTTCTCCTTGTCCGAACTTTCTCATGCCAGCCTCCACCGAAACGTGAACACCGGCTTCACCGTGTGACGCTGGCGCAGTTGTCCCTCGATCCGCTTGATGAGTTCATCGCGCTGGGCGTCGATGGCGTCCTGCGCGTCGAAAAGCTCCCGGCGCTTCCGGTTCCGCTCGCCCTCCAGCGACTTGAGCCCCTTCTGGGCCTCCAGCTTGTCCTTGAGCGCGGCGGCCATCACGGAGGTCTTACGGAATTCCCGTATCTGCCGGTCGAGCTCCTTGATCTCGCGTTCGAGTCCCTGCTTGAGATCGTCGGACCAGCCGTCAAGTTTGAGGACCTCCTCGTCGAAGAACTTTCCGTTGCGTTCCTCCACCTGCTTGAGCCGGGACTTCATCTCGGCCTCGCGGATGGCGAAAAGGTCGGGCGCGACGTCCTTGGCTGGGCCTTCCTGAACCGCTGGTAGGAGCATCAGCTTTCTGCAGGTTTCATCATCGAGGGCGCGGCCGTCGTCCGCGCGGGCGGCGAAGATCAGGAACTCCTCGATGTCGAGGGACTCGACCGTGAGCTTGGAAAGCTCCAGCCAGCCGGAGGTTCCCACGTAGGGTT
This sequence comes from Deltaproteobacteria bacterium, assembly GCA_016210045.1. Classification (NCBI taxonomy): domain Bacteria; kingdom Pseudomonadati; phylum Myxococcota; class Myxococcia; species Deltaproteobacteria bacterium. The sequence goes on from JACQUX010000023.1 coordinate 4,239, forward strand.
TGAGGATGCTTACCACCTGGCCGTGGCCCGCGTAGTCCAAGCGCAGCGCTTCCGTGGGTAGCTCGCGGGCCATCGCCTGCTGGAGGACGTGGGAGGCGAGGGGGTGGTCCTGCCGGTAGAAGGTATCGCCGTTCTTCTCGGCCTCTTTCCAGTCGAAGTGATACCACCCTTGCCGCGCGTGCGACCCCGTGTACTGGAAGCGCGGCCGCGCGGGCTCGAACCGGGCGTGGCCGTCAAGCTCCGTTCGCGTCAGTTCCAGGAGCCAGCGTTCCCGTTCGCCCAGGCTTTCGAGCGTCCGGTCGCGGTGGACGCGCAGACGCGCGCTCACGTCCTCGTCGAAGTTCTCCAGCAAGGTCTGCCGGGTCTGGGCCATGCGCGCCTGAATCTGCTCGTCCAGTTCGGTCTGGAGTCGGTCGAAGGCAGTCTTGATCTCGTCCGTGTTCCGGCAGGTCTGGTAGACCTGGGCGATGCGGCGCTCGATGTCCACGCCGGACTCCAGCGCGCCCAGGACCTCGTCGCTCGACCCGAAGACGCCGTCGAAAAGCCGGAACTTCTCGCTCAGGATCTCGAAGACTCGCTGGTCCGCCTCGTTGCGCCGGTTGAGGAAGTTGACGACCACCACGTCGTGCTTCTGACCGTAGCGGTGACAGCGGCCGATCCGCTGCTCGATGCGCTGGGGATTCCAGGGCAGGTCGTAGTTCACCACGAGCGAGGCGAACTGGAGGTTCACGCCTTCGGCGGCCGCCTCCGTGGCAATGAGGACCGTAGCGTGGTCGCGGAAATGATCGACAATGGCGGCCTTCATGTCCACGGCGCGGGAGCCGGTCAGGCCGTCCTTCTTCTCCTGGCGCGCCTTCCAGGTCTCGTAGATCGCCTTCGACTGCGGGTCGTTGTTCGATCCGTTCATCATCACAAGCTTGCCCTCGTACCCGTTGCGCGAGAGCAGGTCGAAAAGGTACTGCTGGGTCCGGCGCGATTCGGTGAAGAGAACGGCCTTGCGCTGCGCTCCAAGCTCCCCGGCCTTGTCGAAGGCAATCTTCAACGCGGGGATCAGGGCCTCGCCTTTCGCGTTCACCGTGATGCGCTTGGCGCGCTCCACGAACCGCCGCAGGTCGGCGATCTCGGTCTTGAGTCGTTCCGGGTCGATGCGCGGAGGCTCCTCGACGGGTTTCTCCTCCTCGGATTCCTCCGCTTCTTTCTCTTCTTCCAGCTCGTCTTGGAGTTCATCGACGCCTTCGAGGTCCTCGTCGTCGAGCAGGTTCTCGGGGTTGGAGGAAATAGCCTCCAGCCGCATGGCCAGCCTGTCCAGCGTGGCGGCGATGGCGAACGTGGAAGAGGCGAGGAGTTTCCGCAGGACCAGCGTGATCAGCGTGCGCTGACCCGCGGGCAGGGCGATGAGCTGATCGCGCTGCAGGTAATCGGAGATGGCCTCGTAAAGTTCGTGCTCCGCGTCGCTCGGCAGGAAGTCCTGGGTGATCGGGATGCGCCGCGTGAACGGGATGTACTCCACGACCTGTTTGCGTAGGGTACGGGCGCAGATGGGCTGCAGGCGGGCGCGCAGATCGGCGTTCCGCCCGCGTTCGTCCGCCGCCCGGACGAACCGATCTCGGAAAGAGGTCGCGTCCCCGAAAAGATGATCGTCGATGACGCTGGCCAGGCCGTAGAGCTCCATGAGCGAGTTCTGAAGCGGCGTGGCCGTCAGGAGGAGCTTGGGCGAACTCCCCACGGCGTCCGCGATTCTGCGGGCCAACCTGCTCGCTTTTTTGTAGACGTTCCGCAGCCGGTGCGCCTCATCGATGACGACGAGGTCCCAGGGGACGCGGTGAATCTCGTTCGCCTTCGCGGACGCGAAGTGGTAGGAGCAAATCACGAGTTTTTCTGGGGAATCGAACGGGTTGGAGATACCTTCCTCCGCCAGCGCATTGAACGCCCGTGAGTCGAGAACCCGCGTGGGCAAGTAGAATTTGCTCTCCAACTCCTGCTGCCACTGCTTTCGGAGCGTCGCGGGCACGATGACGAGGATGCGGCGCTTGCGCTCGGCCCATCGCTGGGAGATCACGATCCCGGCCTCGATGGTCTTTCCCAAGCCGACCTCGTCGGCCAGGATGACGCCGCGCGTGAGCGGCGAGCGGATGGCGAAGAGCGCCGCGTCCACCTGATGCGGATTGAGATCGACCCGCGACCCGGCAATGGAACGGGAGAGCGCCTCGATGCTCCCCGTCGCGCCGCGCAGGGTGAGCGCATGGGCCCAGTATTGACTGTGGTAAGGAGTCGTCATGCGTCCGGCGTCTCTCTTTTACCCGCGCCATCTCCACCGCCATCATCAATAGGTAGAGGAGCATCCTCAGAGCCGATCAGTTGCGTCCCTTGGCGATCACTCAAATCCCCGGAATGCTCCGGTGCCGTCAGCGCGCGCGGGGTCGTTTCGATGGGCTGGACCGATGGTAGCTCGGCACCAGGGGCAGCGCCTAGATCCTTGAATCGCCGCGCGGCGGGCAGGACGCGTGCCTCCATCGATCCCACGGCGCTGTTGTAGGACGCATTGGCTTTCTCAAGCCCCTTGCCGATCTCGCCGATGTACTCGGCAAGGGTTCTCATGCGTTCGTAGAGTTGCTTTCCGAGTTCGCTGATCTCCTGGGCGTTTTTGGCGACCTGCTCCTGCCGCCAGCCATAAGCGACAGCACGAAGCAGGGCGATCAGGGTCGTCGGAGTCGCCAGCACCACGCGTTGTTCCAGGCCGTCCTCGATGAGGCTGTGATCCGCGTCCACCGCCGCGCCGAAAAACGATTCGCCGGGAATGAACATGACGACGAATTCGGGGGCCTGGGTGAACTGCGCCCAGTACTGCTTGTTGGCAAGGGCGTTCATGTGGCTACGGACCTGCGCCGCGTGCCGCATCATGGCGTCTTTGCGCGCTTCTTCAGAATCCGCCGCGACCGCGTCGAGGTAAGCCTCCAGGGAGACCTTGGCATCCACGACGATTTCGCGCGCGGCGGGCAAGCGGACGACGAGATCAGGACGCTGCCTGCCTTCCTCGGTGTTGGCGGTGACCTGTTCGGCGAAATCGCAGTGCTCGGACATTCCCGCCAATTCCACAACGCGGCGCAACGTCATCTCTCCCCAACGGCCCCGCACCTGTGGCTTTCGCAGTGCCGTGACCAGGTTCGCGGTTTCCTTCTGCAGTTGCTGCTGGCTTGCGGAGAGGCCCTTCAGGTGCTCCGTCAGCCCCGAATACGCCTCATTCCGGTTCTTCTCAATCGCGCGGACGTGCTCCTCGAACTTCGTGATGGACTCCGCCAGGGGCTTGACCAGGCCCTGGATGGCCTCCTGGCGCTGGCCGAGGTCGCCTTTCGCGTCCATGAGGACTTTGTCGAGGGTCTCCTTAGCCAGTTTCAGGAACGCCGTCGTGTTGTTGTTGAGGGTGTCCCCAGCGAGTGCCTTGAAGGTATCCGTCAGCTTGGCCTTCGCGTCCTCCAGAAGTTTCTTCTCTTCCTCAAGCCGTTGAACGGTCTCCGCCAGCCGGGTTTCGGCCTTCACCCTCGCGCCGTTCTCGCTGGACAACTGGTCCCTGATCTTCGTGAAATCCTCGGAGGCCCTCTGGTTCTGCGCGCGCAGTTCGGCGACGGTCGCTTCCAATCCAGAGGCCCGGCCCTCGGCCGTGTTTGCCTGCCGTGCGAGGTCCTCGATCCTGGCGGACAGTGATTTTGCAACGCGTGCGGACGCGAGCAGCCAAGCCACAAGGCCACCGACCACCAGACCACCCAATGCACAGAGGAAATAGGTCATTTCACGTCCTCCCCACCGGGTTTCTTCAGCGTCTTCTCTCCGGCCGGGGTCATGCGGTACTTTTGCAGGCGGCTGTTGGGTTTGTCCGGCAACGTGTACTCGATGTGCCCGCGCCCAATAAGCGCGCGAATCACCTTGTTGAGCTGCCCCGAAACCTCCTTCTGTCCAAGGCGGGTGGAAATCTCGGCCTTGCTCAACGCTTCCTGCTCAAGCGACGCGAGCACCCGCAGGGCCAACGACTCTGGCTGCGACTCTGGCCGTGACTCTGGCTGCGACTCTGGCCGGGCCGCGTTACCAGCGACCATCTCCGCGTTGAACGTCACGGCCACGAAGCCCTGCCGCTCCTTGAACTTGGGCGGCTTAATACCGTGACGTTTGCACGCGGCAATCACCCGGTTTGTGCCCCGGCCCCAAACCTCCACCGCGCCGGTACGATGAAAGGCTCCGGCGATCAACGGGTTGACCGGCTTCGAGTCGTGTTTGCCCGAAAGCTGCTTCACCGTGATGCCGGTGGGAAGACGACCGTAACTGATGATCTCGATCCGGTCGTCGAAGACGGCAATGGCGACGTAGCCGGAGCCGTGGGAATAGTCGCGGTGCATGACGGCATTCAGCAGAATCTCCCGAAGAGCGTCCATCGGAATCGGGAAGCGATCCTCCCGAAAGATCTTGCCCTTTGGGAAGCGCGCGCCGAGCGGCATCGTCCGTTCGAGAAAAGCCATGCCTTCCCGCACCATAGCGAAGGCGTGCATATGATCCTGCCGGTTGTCCACGATTTCGCCGGTGACCTCGGTGCCCCGGAAACGGCCCATCTTGAGCAGGCACTGGGTGTAGTAGGGGAGGAATCTCGTGCCGTACAGCACCTGCGCCGCCTGTGTCAGGACGCCGTCAATGCGCAGGCCGAGCCGGTCGAGAATCTCGCCGATGTCGCGGCTCGTTTCCGGTGAAATCCGATTCTGCTGAATGGCAAGATCGCGCGTCCGCAAGATCTCCTTGCTGTCCAGATCTTTCAACGCCAGGCCTTCGGCGGGAAGGTTCTCCCATCGACGCTTGGCGTGACCACGCTCGACGAGCAGACGCTCGTACTTCGCCTGCGGCATTCGGCGCGTCGTGCTGCCGACGCGCTCGTAAGGATGGCCCTCATAGGTAAAGGGCCTGCCATCTCTGCCGCCCTCGGCCGTGACGACTACAATCTCGCGGCCCTCTTTGCCCTTGATGCGTTCGATGGAAACATGGGCGGGAGGCTCGAAGCGGTCGGCGGCCTGCGCGATATCGCGGAGGGTTTTGTCGGAAACGTCCTGCCCCTCGGCGGTCCCCTCGGGCCGGACGCCGAAAAGCACGGTGCCTCCGGTCCCATTCAGAAAGGCGCAGAGCGTCCGCATGCCTTCTTTCAGTTCGCCCGTCGAGCGTTTGAACTCCAGCGTTGCTCCTTCACCCCGCTTCACAAGGGCGGCGACCTGCCCGATGGTTGTGGGAATCGATGTGGTCGTCATGGACGTTCGCCTCCATACGGAGGCGAATTCTCGCGCACCTGCATCGGCTGGGTCATGGCGTTCACCGCCAGGTAGTAGTGCGCGACCTTCGTGACCTCGTGCCATTCCAGCCGGGCCGGGTCCTTGACCGGCTCCTGGAGAATGGGCTTGGCGTTGCAGTTGGTGACGATGTAGAGGAAATAGCAGTCCCGCCGATCCTCGGCCACGCGCCGCTCGTTGGGCGTGAGCAGGATCGTTCCGGTTTCCGCGCCCAGGCCCTTGACCTCGATGAGGCGCAGCTCGCCGGAGTTGAGGTCGAGGCTCGTGATGTCGTAGCCGAGGTTTTTCTCGTGGACGTCGTAGACCTGCCGCCCCTGGGCTTGCTCGTGCTCCATGACGATCCGCATGGCCGTGGCTTCGGTTTCCAGGTTCTGCCGAAGATGCTTCAGCTCGGGGGCCTCGCGCTCGGGATGGGGAAGAACGATGACGCTGGCGATCCGCTCGACTGTCTGCAGGGAAAGCGACCGCTGGCGTTCGAGCTCCTGCCTGCGCCGCTCGCGCCGGGCCAGAAGTTCGGCGTGACGGTTCTCCGCCTGAGCTAAGCGGCCGTCGGCTCCGGCCACGCCCTTTTCCTTGTCCTCGTTCGCCTTGCCGATCTCCTCGTCCGCGCGCTGAAGAAGCTCGGTCAGGGAAAGTTCCACATGCTCCGTAATGCGCTCAACTTCGGCCAGGCGCTCCTTCCGGGTCTCCTCCAGAAACGGCTGCAAGGCCTGTTCATGAAGCGCGGCAGTCGCCTCGGGGGCCGATGCCACTTCAGGGAGGCGTTCGGGTAGTTTCGCCGGGGCGAAGTTGCCCAGCATGCTCGGCTCCCGCAGGTTCGTGGCACCGTCTGCCGCAAGCTCGACGGCGAACAGCCGCTCATGGACCACAGCCCCAAGCCCGTCCACGACGCGGGCGCGGTAGAAATCCATCCGGGCGGGTTTCTCGTGCTGGAGCGAGTAAAAACAAGCGCCCTTGGAGAACGGCTCCCGCGCCGAGTGGAACGTGTGCCGCCGAACGGCCTCGAAGAGCGGATGGCCAGGGGTCACCCATTCCAGGTTGTTCTTCTCGGCGGTGTCCCGGTCGGCGGAACATCGCGGGTACTTGTTGGCGAGCGCTGGGAGCTTCCAGTCCGGCTCCCGCTCGTAATTCCGTAGCACCGGTGGCGTGCGCGCGGGCTCGAAGGCGTGCGGCAAGACGGTCACGGGCTTCATCTTGAACGGGACGTACTCGGCTGCGTCGCGGATGAACCGGGCGATGGTCTCCGGCACCACGCGCCGCTCCTGCGCCCGCGCCCGACGCTCAACCAGCATTTCCAGGTTGAGCTTCTTGGAGGCCAGCCCTTCCAGGGCGTTCTGGCAGATGGCCCGGAACTGGCCCTCGTCCACGTCTTTCAGCAAGCGATCCTCGAGGTCGGCGTCGCCCAGCTTCCCGGCGTAGTACTCGCGCAGGATGCGCTCCACGTGCGCCGATGGAAGAACCTCGCCCACCACGTTGAAGACCGCATCGTCGTCAAGGGCGTCTCGGATTTCCTGCAGCTTCTCCAAGAGCCGCTGAAGTACCCGGCCCTCGATGGTGTTCGTGGCCACGAAGTTGAAGATCAGACAGTCTTTGCGCTGGCCGTACCGGTGGATGCGCCCCATGCGCTGTTCGAGTCGGTTCGGGTTCCAGGGGATGTCGTAGTTGAAGAGGATATTGCAGCACTGGAGGTTGATCCCCTCGCCCGCCGCCTCGGTAGCGGCAAGGACCTGGATCGCCCCGTCGCGGAACTGCTGTTCCGAATAGAGACGCGTGCCGGGGTCGTTGCGCGAGCCCGGCCTCATGCCACCGTGAATGCAGCCGACTTCGAAGCCCCAGGATTTCAGCTTCCCCATCAGATAGTCGAGCGTGTCCTTGAACTCGGTGAAGATGAGAAGGCGTTTTTCCCGATGGTCGAAGAACCCTTCCTTCTGGAGAAGGTCCCGGAGCTTGGAGAGCTTGGCTTCGGTATTCGAATCCTCGACGGCCTGGGCTTGCACGGCGAGCTCGCGGAGTTCAGAAATCTCTTCCCGGACCTGTTCGGTATTTCCGGCCAGCGTGATCGCCTCGAGCATCTGCTCCAGCCGCTCGCGCTCGTCCTCCTCCATTTCCTCGATTTCCTCGGGATCGGGCAGATCGGGCGGGGCAAGGCGAACCAGTTCCTGCGCGCGTTTCAGTCCTTCTTCCAGTCTGCGCGCACGATTCTCCAGACTGTGCCGCATGGCGTAGGTGCTGGAGGCGAGCCTTCTCTGGTAGAGGGACATCAGGAAGCCGACCGCACGGGCACGGGGATCGTCCCCTTGGGCGGCCGCCTTCGCGCTTTGTCGTTTCACGAAACGGGTGATCTCTTTGTAAAGCTCGAACTCCGGGCCGTCCATCTGGAAGTCCACCGTGTGCGGAATGCGCTTGGTGAAAATCTTCTCCGCCACCCAGGTGCCGTCCGGCCGCCGTTCGGGGAAGTAGACCATCGCCTCCTTGGTGCGGCGCAGGTAGAACGGCGCTCGGCGACGGTTCATGGCCTCATGGATGGACTTCACATCCGCGTAGGCGTCCACATCGAGAAGCTGCAAGAACAAGCTGAAGTTCGTGGGATCGCCCTTGTGCGGCGTGGCCGTGAGCAACAGCAGATGGTCGGCCGTGTCCCGGAGGAGTTCTCCAAGCGCGTAGCGCGCCGTCTTGCGGGCGGGCGGGGTCCAGGACATCCGGTGGGCCTCGTCCACGATGATCAGGTCCCACTGGACCTGCTTCAGACCCGGCAGGATCTCGGTGCGTTTGGCCAGATCGAGCGACGTGATGATCTTCTTCTGTTCGATCCACTGGTTGACGCCGAACTGGTCGCGGATGTCGCTGCCTTTGAGGACGAGAAACTTTTCGTCGAACTTCTCCTTGAGTTCCCGTTGCCACTGGAAGGCAAGGTTCGCCGGGCAGACCACGAGGACGCGTTCCGCCAGACCGCGCAATTGAAGCTCGCGGATAAGCAGGCCCGCCATGATCGTCTTCCCGGCCCCGGCATCGTCGGCCAGCAGAAACCGCACGCGCGCGAGCTTCAGGAGGTAGTCGTAGACCGCTTCGAGCTGGTGCGGCAGGGGATCGACGCGCGAGATCGAGAGGCCGAAATACGGATCGAATTCCCAGGCTAGCCCAAGCGAGTAGGCCTGGAGACCCAACCAGAGAAGGCGCCCATCGCCGTCGTAGGTGAAACCGGCATCGAGAACGGTCAGGCCTTCCAGATCGCGGGCGGTCAACGAGACCTTGCGGAATCGCTCGGACTGGGTGCCGACGAGCCCCACGATCCATGCGCCGTTCCCGCTGGTCTGTACCGTTTCCACGCGCATCGGCTCGTTGAAGAGCGGACCGGAGACGATAGCGCCGACGCGAAACGGTGAGTCGTTCTGCACCGGCCAATGGTTACTATGAATGACAAGCGTGCGGCAAGTCTAGAGCGAGAAGACGCGGAGAGCCGGGCCGTTGTACAGAAATGCGGAGCCAGTCGATCAGTTTCACCGGCGTTGGCTGCGGCGCCCCGCAGGCCCCCCATTCAAGGCCCGCAACCGGCTTTGCCGGTGCGGACTGCGGGGGGATACCATCCGCGCTGTCGCGCTACGGGTACTTCCTCGCCGACCCAGCCTGCGGCTGGGTGCCCGGCTCAGTCGTGGCCAGGCGGTGCCGTCCTTCTTAATGATTGAGTAACACCGGCGGCGCTGCGCTGGCCCCCCATTCAAGGCCCGCAACTGGCTTTGCCGGTGCGGGCTGCGGGGGGATGGGGGGTATGGTGTTGGGCGGCCGCGCATATTGAATGATGCGAGTAGCTCCAGCCGCCCAACACCATACCCCCCATTCTAATGTCGGGGCGAGAGGATTTGAACCTCCGACCTCCTGGTCCCGAACCAGGCGCTCTAGCCAGGCTGAGCCACGCCCCGAGATGACGTACTGCGAAGCGCCCCTGTAGCGAAACTCGCGGACACATGCCACATTTTTTTTGCCGCCTTTTTGCCGCCTTGAATGTCGATTGCCAGGGCGGGGCTTACCCAGGGAGTTCAACTGCCTGGAAAATCACGCTGAATGGACCACACGACGGACGCGTTGTGTATGAAAGGGTGTTGAGTGACCCAAGTAGGGGACGACGGCGTTCAGCAACAGTATGGTTTTCTTCACATTTTTTTTGCGGCGTTGAGGCACGGCCCTTGCTATGATTCCGTCTGGGGGAGACAAACTCGATGAAAACAATGTGGTCCATGCGGTCGGTGCTGGGTGTGGCAGCGGTCATGTTTGTGTTGTGTTGCGGGGCGGGGTGCGGGTCTTCCGTCGGCAATAGTGCGAGCTCCAGCTCGACCGGAGACACGGTGAACATTACCGGGACGGTGTATGCGCCGAGCGGGCTGACTGGCAATGTCAGTGTCAAGGGCGTGGGCGGGCGCAAAGCGGTGACGGAAAGTGCTGCCACCGGATTGACGTGCGCGCTGTTTACCTTCGAAGGTGAGCACGTTGGGTCGGCGACCAGCGGGAGTGATGGGAGTTTTACGATTCAAGCCAGTGTGGCCACACTACGGCCTGCCGGCGGGAGTGCGAGTTGGTCTGAGCGCGTGGCGGTGCGCTGCCGGAATGCGGATGGATCGATCGAGGTCCAGACCTACGCGGAAATCAGTGTGATCGAAGGCACGACGGCGAGTGTGAGTGTCGGCGATCTGACCAGTGTCACGACGCAAGCGACATTGGCGGTGCGGCGCGTGCTCGGTTGCGATTGGTCGGCGGCGGCGTGCAGCGTGCCGGCGGCGACCGACCTCTCGTGTCTCTTCGCCGCGCAACGCGCGCTCTTCGACGAGGCCGATGGTAACGACGACGGCGTGGAGCAAGCAGCGGGAGAAATTTTACGGGTGATGAATGGATTGCAAGCCGCCGGGGTTTCGCTGGAAGCGATCGGGTACGACAGCCTTGCGGATTTCACGTTGGCGCTGCGGAGCGGTGCAGTGGAGAGCGCGCGCTTAGAGTCGATTGCGGCAGCGGTGGCGAGTCTGCTCGAACTGGATGCGAGTGTCATCGTGACGCGGTTGCAGTCGGCGGCGGCGTTGCTGAATGCGACCGATACGGTGCTCGGTCAGACGATCGCAGGCGCGGTGGGGCAAACGACGCTCGCCAGCGGGGCGACGTTCTGCGCGGAAGCGGAGGCCGACGATGCCGTGATGGAAGCGCTGCTGGCGCCGGTGCTTGCGGCGACGTCGGTCGAAGACTTGACGGAAACCTATTCTGAGGCAGGGGCGTGGGCGGTGATCGCGTCGGTTGTGACGACAGCGGCGGACGCAGGGACGCTTGCCGATTTGCGCGAGGCGCTCGACGACCTCGACGCGTATTTGGCGCTCTATAATGGGGACTTCAGCACTGTCTATGTGGATGGCGCGGTTGATGGCACCACGATTATCGGATTGTTGGGTGTGATGGCGGATCAAGATGCCGCGGCCTCGACGACAGAACAACGCGAGTTCATGGAAGGTTGGCAGCGCTTGATCGTGGCGGATGGGGGCTGGACGGAGTTTGTTGCCGACGGGAGCTACAACGACGAAATGGCGGACTTCGTCTGCGCGAATTTCTATGACGACAGTTTCGATCCCGACACGTTTGACTTCTTGGAGTTTACCGAAACAATCGACGCCGTTGACGCGTCGGTCACCGGTTCGACGTGCGACGAGTTGAGCACCTATGAAGAACGGCTGGCCTGTTATGACCAGTCGGTCGGCGATGTGGAGGGCGGTGAGATGGTGGATGGCGCGGGCGATCCGGCCCCGGCCGACGCGCCGACGGTGCTCACATTTGTTCCCGCCGATGGAGGCAGTGTGGCCTGGTCGCATAGCTTGTCGCTTGCGGCGACGTTTAGTGCCGACATGGATGCCAGTTCACTGACGAGTGAGGTCTTTACCTTCGAGGCCATCGATTCACAGGGAACGGTCATGCGTCGCATCTTGGGAACTGTGGCGTACGACGCGACTCGCCGCGAAGCGGTCTTTACGCCATCCGACATCTATGAAGTCTATTCCGGCCAAACGTATCGTGCGGCGTTGGCCGCTTCGATTACGGATGCTGTCGGGACATCGCTCGGTGTGCCGTACAGTTGGACATTTACCGTTACATATTAATACGGCAGGACTGCGGCGGGCTGAATTCCGCTTGCGCCGGGCGGCGGAAGTGCGTTATCCGCGCGGCGTGGAGCAACAAGATCTCGTTTTTTCTGCATCTGCAGCGCCGACACCCCATATCCATACCGTGGTTGAACTGATGCGTCTGGTGAAGGGGCAGCTCGACCGCACCTTCGCCGATGTGTGGGTGGTTGGCGAGGTCTCCGGATTTCGTCCGTCGAATGCCGGGCATTGTTATTTTGATTTGAAGGACAGCGACAGCGCCGTGCATGTCGCGCTGTTTCGTGGTGTGGCCCAGAAGGTTCGGTTTCGGATCGAGAACGGCATGGAATTGGTGTGTCACGGCAAGCTCGATTTGTATACCAAACGCGGCGATTTGACGCTGGTGGTTGATACGTTGGAACCCAAAGGGGTCGGGGCGCTGCAATTGGCGTTCGAGCAATTGAAGGCGCAGTTGGCGAAAGAGGGCTTGTTCAATCCGGAGCGAAAACGGCGGCTCCCGTTTTTCCCGCGACGCGTCGGGATTGTGACGTCGCCGACCGGTGCCGCGATTCGCGATATGTTACATGTGCTGCAACGGCGGGCGCCCGGAGTGGATGTCGTGTTGGCGCCGGCGCGAGTGCAGGGCGACGGCGCAGCGGCTGAAGTGGCGGCGGCGATTCAGTTGTTGGACGCGCGGGGAGATTGTGATGTGCTGATTGTCGGGCGCGGCGGTGGCTCGATGGAAGACTTGTGGGCGTTCAACGAGGAAGTGGTGGCGCGGGCAATCGCGGCGTGTCGCACGCCATTGATCAGTGCGATCGGCCACGAGATCGATTTTACGATTGCGGATTTTGTCGCGGACGTGCGGGCGCCGACGCCGTCGGCCGCGGCGGAAATCGTTGCGCCCGCGCGGGCGGATTTGGTGACTCAGATCGTCGGTTTGCGGCAGCGGCTGCGCGTGGGATTGCGGCGCTGGTGGGAGCTACGCGCGCAGCGGATTGCCGACGTGCGGCGCCGGTTGCGGCCGCCGACGGAGCGGTTTGCAAATTATCTGTTGCAGATCGATCATGCCCGCGAACGGTTGGCGCAGCAGATGCGGCGCGGGCTGGAATTGCGGCTATCACAGTGCGCGCAATTGCGGTCGGAGTTGGAGCATCTGTCGCCGCTGGCGGTGCTCACGCGCGGCTACGCCGTGTTGACGCGCGTGGCGGATGGTTCAGTCGTGACGCACGTCACGGCGTTGCAGCGGGGCGAGTCGGTGCGCGTGCGGGTTGCGGCGGGTGCGTTTGAAGCCATTGTGGGGGAGATCTATGAAACCTGAACAACCGAGTGCGTTGCTGTTCGAAGACGCGATGCGGGAACTCGAGGCGCGGGTGCGTGAATTGGAGGGCGGCAATCTCACGTTGGACCAGTCGATTGCCGTGTTCGAGGCGGGCACACAGTTGGCGCGGCAATGCGAGATGCGGCTGGCCGAGGCCAAGGGGAAGGTCGAGATTTTGTTGAAACAGGCGAATGGGGAAGTTGCGGCGGAACCGTTCACGGCGACGGAATCGGAGCGCTAATGCACACTCCGTTATCACAATATCTCCGCGAGCGGCGCGAATTCGTGGAAGCGGCGCTGCATCGTTACTTGGTCGCCGATGCGGCGATGCCGCCGCGCTTAGCCGAGGCGATGCGCTACAGCGTGCTGGCCGGGGGAAAGCGGTTGCGACCGATTCTGGTGCTGGCCGGCGCCGAAGCGGTGGGCGGCACGGCAGAGCGCGTGTTGCCGTGTGCCTGCGCAATGGAAATGATCCATGTTTTTTCGCTGATCCATGACGACTTGCCGGCGATGGATGATGACGACTTGCGGCGCGGTCAGCCGACGAACCATAAGGTGTTCGGCGAGGCGATGGCAATTTTGGCCGGCGACGGGTTGTTGGCGGAGGCCTTTTGGTGTCTGACCGATCCGGCGTTGGTGGCAAGTGTCGAGGCGTCGGTGTTGCTGGCGGTGCTGCGCGAGATTGCGGCCGCAACGGGTGGGCGTGGGATGGTGGGCGGACAGGTGTTGGATATGGAAGCGGAGCATCGGACGTTGTCGGCCGCGGAAGTCACGGCGCTGCACGCGGGAAAAACTGGTGCATTGATTACGGCCGCAGTGACGGCCGGGGCGCAGTTGGCCGGCGGCAGCGCGGAGGCAATCGACGCAGTCCGGTGCTACGGGAACGCCATCGGGCTGGCCTTTCAAATCGCCGACGACTTGCTCGCGATCGAGGGAACGGAAGCGGAATTGGGGAAACGGATCGGCAACGATGCTCAGCGGGAAAAGGCGACGTATCCGGCGATGGTCGGCGTGGAAGCGGCACGACGCCGGATGCAGGAGTTAACAGCGGAGGCCGTTGCCGCAGTGGCAGTGTTTGGAGAACGAGGTTGGGTGTTGCGGGACATTGCCGAGTACGTAACCACGAGACGCTCGTAGTCATTTTTCGGTGCCCATGATCGATCAAGCGGACATTCAGGGATTCTTTATTGATCCCCAGCATCTGCGTAGCGAGGATCACGTCGTGGCCTGCTATCGCGTGTTGATTGCGGGGGAGGCCCCGCGTGTCGCGGCGGCATTGTGTGCCGAGCAAAGTACGGCGATGTGGCAACGCGTAGGCGTCGCCGAAGACTTGCGCCCGCGCTATGCGGCGAAAGTTCTGCGCTTGGCACCGTCAGTGTCGTCGCAGACGGTTGGTGACGCAGTATGGTGGGATCTCGAGATCGCCTATCCACATCACAATATCGGTCCGCGCTTACCGAATCTGCTGGTGGCGTTGGCGGGGGAAGGGGCGCTGCATGCCCCCGGAGTGCAGGGCCTCATCTTGCGCGACATCAAGTTTCCAGCAACGTATGCCGCGCAGTTTACCGGACCGCAGTGGGGAGTGGCAGGATTGCGGGAACGCTTTGGTGTGATAGAGCGGCCGTTTTTTATGGGGGTGATCAAGCCGAACTTCGGGTTGGCACCGGAGGTCTTCGCTGCGCAGGCGTACGAAGCTTGGGGCGGCGGACTCGATATCGCGAAAGACGACGAAATGCTCGGCGATGTTGCGTGGTCACCGTTGACTGAGCGGGTCGCGGCCGTCGTCGCCGCGCGTCGGCGGGCCGAGGCGGAGACGGGTGAACGCAAGGCCTATATCGCCAACGTGACCGACGACTCGGATCGGATCGCGTCATTCGCGGATGTCGTAGCGGAGCGCGGTGGCGACGCGGTCCTGCTCAATCCGATGTGGACCGGGATTGGCGCCATCGCGGCGCTGCGGCGGAGCGGACAGTTGCCGATTATGAGTCACTTTGCCGGTCTGGCGCTGTTGACGCGTGCTGCGCAGTGGCGGATCGAAATGCCGGTGTTGGTGAAATTTTTGCGGCTGGCGGGTGCAGACATGATCGGCCTCGCGGGGTTTGGTCCTCGGATGCATACGACGGCGGATGAAGTGCGCGCGGGGGTTGCGGCGTGTTTAGCGCCGTGGCCTGGGATTCGTCCCGCGTTACCGATTCCGGGTGGCGGCGATTGGGCGGGGACCTTACCGACGGTGTATGCGCAGATCGGACATCCAGACTTTGCGTTCATCGCGGGCCGCGGCGTGTTCGGACATCCGCGGGGACCGCGGGCCGGCGCGCGGAGTGTGTGTCAGGCCTGGGATGCGGTGCGCGCCGGTGTGCCGCTGAGTGATGCCGCCGCGGCCGCGCCGGAATTGGCCGCAGCGTTACAGTTCTTCGGCGGCGTGCCGTGAAACAGCGCTTGGATCAATTGGTTGTGGAGCGGGGACTTGCCCCGAGTCGCACTCGCGCGGCAGCGCTGATCTTGGCCGGCGATGTGTTGGTGAATGGCGTGCCGCAAACTAAGGCAGGAACGGCAGTGGCGGTCGAGGCGGTGATTGTGTTGCGCCGTCCCGATCATCCGTTCGTGAGTCGCGGTGGCGTGAAGTTGGCGCATGCGCTGCAACAATTTCATCTCGATGTGCATGGTTTGGTCTGTCTTGATGCCGGCGCCTCGACCGGGGGGTTCACTGATTGTTTACTCCAGGCCGGCGCCGCGCGTGTCTACGCCGTGGATGTCGGCAAGGGGCAATTGGCGTGGGCGTTGCAGCAGGACCCGCGCGTGATCGTCTGGGACGCAACGAACTTGCGGACGCTCGATCCGCAGCGTTTGCCGGAACGGCTCGATTTGGTCACGTTGGATCTGGCCTTCATTTCCCTCACGAAAGTGTTTGCGACCGTGGGTCGATTGCTGCGTCCGGGTGGTGCGGTGTTGGCGCTGATTAAGCCGCAGTTTGAAGTCGGGAAGGGCCATGTCGGCAAAGGCGGGATCGTGCGCGATGCGGGCGTGCGAGACGCTGCGGTCGCGCAGGTCGTGGCGGTGGCGCAGGGGCTCGATTGGCGGCATCACGGCAGGGTGGAATCGCCGCTGACCGGCGCGGATGGTAACGTAGAATTCCTCGCCCATTTCACCGTGCCGACGTAATCGCTTGTCGGCTGTTTCAAATCACGCTATCCAAATCAGCTTATGTCGCATGGCGCGTTTCAACCGGCTCCGGATGCCCCGCGATTCTCGTTCGACGCAGCGGTCGCGTATTTTGCGGCAGGGTGTAAACCCCGCGCCGAGGCGCGGGTCGGGGTCGAACTCGAATGTTTTCTGATCGACGCGCAGTCGGGTGCGATGTGTGCTTACGACGCCATTGTGCGCGTGCTGCACGCATTGGCGGATCGCTATGGCTGGACACCGTTATTGGAGGGCGACCATTGGCTCGGTCTGCAACGGAATGGGACGATGGTTACGCTGGAACCGGGCGGGCAAGTCGAGCTGGCGACGCGGCCGGTCGTGGACATCCATGCGTTGCGGCAGGAATGTGACGAATTTCTTGATGAACTGCGGAACGTATTGCCGCCGCTGGGGCTAAATGCATTGAGCATGGGATTGCATCCGACGGCCGATTTCCGGCGCGTCCCGCTGATTCCGAAGGAGCGCTATGCCGTGATGGCGCCGCAACTCGAAGCGGTCGGGCCGTTGGCGCATTACATGATGCGCGGGACCTGCGGGTGGCAGTGCGCGATCGATTACGAATCGGAGCGGGATTTCCAGCAAAAGTTTCGTGGGCTCTATCACGTGACGTCGTTTATTTCGGCCGTGTTTGCCAACTCGCCGTGGGAACAAGGCGCGGACAACGGCTTCGCCAGCAAGCGAATGGCCGTTTGGTTGGAGACCGACGCGGCGCGATGCGGATTGATTCCGGGCGTTTTTCAGGATGGATTCGATTTTGAGGCGTATGCCCGCTACGCGTTCCAGATGCCGATGCTGTTTCTCGTGCGTCAAGACCGTTGGTTGGCGCTGCCGCGTCCGGCGTTCAGTGCGTTTCTGCGAGACGGTTACGACCAATGGTACGCCACGCGCGAGGATTGGCAACTCCATCTGACGTCGTTGTTTCCGGAAGTGCGGCTCAAACAATATATCGAGTGGCGCGGCGCGGATGCCCACCGGTTTGAATATCTCTATGCGTTGCCCGCATTGATCTTGGGTGTGACTGCTGCTGGGCATTTGCTCGATGCCGCGTGCGACTTGACGCGGCGGCTCTCGTGGGAAGAACGGCTGGCACTCCATCTTGCCGTGGCGCGCGATGGGCTGGCGGCGCGTTGCGGTCGGCATCGTGTGGCGGCGTTGGTCGCGGAGTTGGTGGCGATCGCCCGCAACGGATTGGAACTCCGCGGTCGCGGCGAGGCCGTTTATTTGGATGCGATCACCGAGGCGCTGGCCCGGTTTCACGTCCCGACCGTCCCTCCGGTCCCGCGCCGGCTCACACCTCAAGACCGCGCTGCATACGTACTAGTACAATAGTCCGCTCGCATATTCCCTGGCACAGCAATTGCTCTTTGAAGGCCTCTGCCCATCGATCATCGCGATCGCTGGGCGACCCGGCATCGGGCCGCATCGTGCAACGGATGGCATTTCAAGCGGTTGTGCGAATTACAGCGGAAAGCGATTCGGGTGCGAGTGTCAATGGTTTGGCAGAGATAGTGACGATTTCTCATTGTGAGTGGAGTGGAATGCGGGTGGTTGGGTGCCGTCAAGTCACGCCGGAGAGTCAGGAAGGAGTAACACTATGAGCCGAATCGGGAGCCAGCAATCGTGGTGGACGCGCCTCGCCGTGGGGTGTGCATGCCTCATCGCCGTCGGGTTCATCGTAGGATGCGAGGATAAGGAGACGGTGAGCGAGCCGCCGCCGTTGCCGGTGATCGATGCGGACTTGGACGGCATTCCCGATCTCGACGACAAATTTCCGAACGATCCGAAGGAGTCGGCGGATCGTGACGGCGATGGTGTCGGCGACAACAGCGATGCCTTTCCCGACGACGCGCAAGAGTCGGCGGATACGGACGGCGACGGCCACGGCAATAACAGCGACGCCTTTCCGGAAGATCCTGCTGAATTTGTCGATAGCGATGCCGATGGGCACGGTGATAACGGCGATATCTTTCCGCAAGACAAGAACGAGTTTGCCGATAACGACAAAGACGGGATTGGTGATAACGCCGATCAGGACGACGACAATGATGGGACGCCGGACGGAACCGATCCGGACGCCGATGACGACACATTCAAGGCGGCGCAGTACGGCGGCGATGACTGCGATGATCAAAATGCGGCGATCAATCCGAAGGCCGATGACAATCCGGCCGATGACAATGTCGTGGACGGCAATTGCGATGGGTTGATGGATGGGAATGCGGCGCATGGCTTTGTCGTGGATGGCGTTGCCGGGAACGACGGCAATGACGGATCGTCGGCCAAGCCGCTGAAGTCGATTGGCAAGGCGATTGAGCTGGCTGCGCAGTCGTTAGCCGCAACGGCACGGCCGGACATTTACATCGTCGCGGGGAGTGCGAAGAGCACGTACGAATACCATGTCAGTGCGCTGGATATCCCGACCGGCATCAATCTGTACGGTGGCTATGGGGCACTGGCGGATGGGAAGCGAAATCGCAATTTAAGTCGCCGCAGCGTGGTGCGGAGCGCCGACCGCATTATGATCGGTGCGGGGAAAACCGATGCACAGCGCGACGGCCGGATCGATACGGTCGAACTGGTGTCGGTCGCAACGGATCAACAGATTGAATTCGTCCGCTTGGTTGGGTTTCACCGCTACACATTTCACCGCATGGCGATTGTGGCGGACAACACGACCACGGCGTTGTGGGTGAAGGGGGATTATTTAGAGGCCGGGGCGGTGGTGGAGATTACGCGTTCTTCCTTCAATAACACCGGCGGGGCGAATGTCCCCCATGTGATGGCCGCGATCTTCGATGCCTCGAGTGCCGGAACACTCGACGTGCGCGTGGAAAAATCCGAACTGCGCGCTGGTGACGCCGGACAATTTTCCGGTGGCGTGGCGGCCTATGCGACCGAGCACAACAAGGGTGTGTTGCATCTGACCATGCTCGATTCGAAGGTTGTGGCCGGGCCGGCCGGCTCGACGATTGGGGTGTTGGCCGGTGGGACGCCGGGGGTCGATTCCAGCGCGCTCGAAGTGGGGCGTGTCGTGTTGGAACGGAATACGATTATTGTCCACCCTGGGAAGGTTGGGGTGGCAGTGCCTGTGCCCCCCGATACGCAATCCAAGCCGCTCGATCTAGTCGAAGGGGGAGTGAAGCCGGTCGAGCCAGTAGTCGGTGACGGCGACGCGCTGGGAGTCACGCCGAAAAAGGCGAAGACGACTGAGCCGCTCACATTCAATGGACACGCCGGGATTCGGATCGCGCGGGCGACGCAGCGAGCGATGCTGCGCAATAACGTCGTCGCGTTAGGGAGCCTGCCGGGCTCCGCCGGTCCTGCCGTGCAGCCGAGTGAAAAACCGAAACCGGGACAATTCGGTTTCGTTGATACGCAAAAGCTCTTGTTGGGCGGCACGCTGGCGAAAGCGTTGAAGAACAGCCGCGTGGCGCTGTCGCTGTCCGAGACGTCGGCCCGTATTGTGAACAACTCGTTGCTGCATGGAGATACCGCGATTTCCATTACTGCTGCGGGTCACGAGTTCGAAGTGACGAACAATCTGTTCGTGCCGGATGGCAGCGGCACCGGGCTGCGCTGCACGAGCAAAGTTGGCATCATGAAATTGCGCCACAATCTGTTCGCGAAGGGATTGGGGACGTTCGTCGACTGCGCTGCGGGGAATGCGACGTTGCAAGTGAAGGCCGCGACGGCCGAGCCGGCGAAGGTGCTGAATCAGCTGACGGCGTTTGCCGCAGTGGGGAATCTGATCGAGGCCCCTGCTGTCGGCCTGGACTTGAGCAAAGCGGAGCTGGGACGTTTGCAAAGCGGTTCCAAGGCGAAAGATGCGGGGCTGACGACGTTCGTGATCAGCGGGGAAGAGGTCGCCGCAGGTCTTGGCGAACAAGATATCGGGATCGATATCGACGGGGCGCAGCGCGACGAGCAATGGGACATTGGTGCGCATGAGCTTCCCGCTGCACTCGAACCGGCGCCGGAACCCGCCCAGTAGCGCGCGCACTCGTTTATGAGGCCTTGCCGGCCGCCGGCTTGTTGAAGAGTTCCGCGACGCCGCCGATCGAGCCGAGCACGCCGGCCGTATCCAGCGGGAGAAAAATCTTCGTGGCCGTGCCGTTCGCCACTTTTCCGAGGGTTTCGAGATATTTGATCGCAATCAGGTCATTGGTGGGGCGTCCGGTGTGGATCGCGTTGTAGACCACCTCCACTTGATACTTCTCCGCATCCGCCACTTTCTTGATCGCCTCGGAACGGCCTTCGGCGTCGAGGATCGCGGCCAGTTTCGACCCTTCGGCTTGCAGGATGGCGGATTGTTTCGCGCCCTCGGCCTTCAGAATCGCCGCTTGGCGTAATCCCTCCGCCTCGAGGATATTGGCGCGCTTTTCCCGCTCCGCCTTCATTTGCTTCGACATCGAGTCGACGATTTCCTGCGGCGGCTCGATCTTCTGGATCTCGACCCGATTGATGCGGGCGCCCCATTTGTCGGTCGCTTCGTCGAGCACTTGGCGCAGCTGGGTGTTGATATGTTCGCGACTGGTGAGCACATGATCGAGTTCCATCTCGCCGACGATATTCCGCAAATTGGTCTGAGCCAATTTGACGGCTGCGTAGACAAAGTTATTGATGTTGTAGACGACTTTGAACGGGTCGGTGACCAAGAAGTAGATCACGGCGTCGACGGTGACGACGACGTTGTCTTTACTGATCACTTCTTGCGGCGGGACATCGACCACTTGCTCACGCATGTCGACTTTGCGGAGTTTTTCGAAGAACGGAAAGATGAACACGAGGCCGGAATTCGCGATGCGCGCGTATTTGCCGAAGCGCTCCACCAGTCCGCGTTCGTGTTGCCGCACCGTGCGCAACGTGAGTGGCGCGAAGATGAAGAGGAAGATCGTCAGAATGATCAGTAACGGGACTGTGGCTTCCATGTTCATAGTGGGTCTCCTTATAGGATGTCTTAATCAGTGCGTTTGACGATCGCGCGGGTGCCTTCAATTGCGACGACTTCCACAAAGTGTTCGGCGGGAATTGCCTCGGACGCCGTCGCGCGCCAGATATCGCCGTCGATCTTGACCATCCCGTTGCCGCGATCCGGCTCGATCGCCACGGTCACGCGGCCACGGCGCCCGACTAACGCGTCCACGTTCGATGGTTTGGCGCCCGCTTGGGTGAGGCGATGTGCCAACGGACGTGAGACGATCAGTAAGATAACGGACGCGGCGAGGAAGATGCCCCACGGTCCCCACCACAGCGTGGTCAGGACCGAGAGGAGCGCGGCAAGCAGTGCGCCGATCCCGATGCACGCGAAATAGAAGCCGCCCGGCGTCAACATCTCCGCGACGAAGAGGACGACGGCAAAGATAGTCCAAACGATCCATGGCTGCATGCGATCCCCCCCAACGAGTGGCGCCGCTATAGCATGGGGTTGCAAATGAGGCGATAAAAATTACTCCGACATCCTGTGATGTCTACGGGAGCGGCGTGAGAGAGAAGCCGGTCAGATATGCGGCCGGAAATGTGGCGATGTTCTCAGTGTGGAGGTGGCATTCTTGGAAGAGTGCTTCGTAGCGATGCATCCAAATCCCCGGGGTGATCAGTCGGATGCCTCGCATAAGATCGTGCAGGGGAATGTGCTCGAGCGAGGATTCAATGAGGAGTATGCCGGTGCGACTGACGCGGCGGATCTCGTCGATCGCCTGCCGACCGTTTGCGACCGCCATGAGTCCGCCAATCGTAAACGCGCAATCGAATGTCTGATCGGCAAAGGGGAGTCGGCAGACATCGCCCTGGACGAGCTCGACGCCGTCCCCACAGCGGCGCTGCGCGCATGTGATGACGTTTTGACTCCAATCGAGACCCGTGAATTGAGTGGCGGGTAAGGCGGTGTGGATCCATGCCAGTTCAACCCCGACGCCGCAACAGGGCATGAGGACATGACGGGCCGGTCGCCGTTGCAAAAAATCGAGGACACACTGGATGATCGGGTTGTCGGCCGTGGTGTGCTGCAGACGATCCTGCACGAGGGCATCATATTGTGCGGCCGTATCCTCACAGTACTGTTGAAAATGAAAGAGGGGAATATCGCCGACCAGCAGTTTGCGTGCTTGCAGATCTTTGACGAGGGCATTGCATTTTTCCTGGGCCGGTTGGAATGCCGGGTCGTAATGCATCGCCGCGATGTAGCACGCTAAGGCGTTTTCGTGATCACCAGCGAGCAGTGCCGCATCACCGACAGCAGTAATGAGCGGACCATTGCGGCCATGGCGTGCCACCAGCTCCACGCCGCGGGAAAAGAGTCGTTTCGCCTCTTGCGGGGACAGGGTCGGTTGAGTGGGCAATGGCATGTCCATGAGTGTGCGGTAGCGACTGCCTCATTGTCAATCCCGATGCCTGCCCGGAGCGCCGGAAAGAGGTGCAGAGGGGATCAACCGCTGCAGGATTTCGCGGCCGGCGCGCAAGATCTCTACGGCGGTCGTGGCGGGCGCACGGACGAGGAGGATGTTGTCCGGCTTCAATTGATAACGTTTCGGTTCGCGGTTGACTAAGCGCAGCACACATTCCGGCGCGACCCGGGTCTGCGGATGAAACTTGATCCGCCAGATTTCCCCGTTGCACTGCAACTGCTCGATGCCGAGTTGCGCACAAGTCTGGCGCAGCGCGATGACGTGAAATAAATGTTGCGCCTCTTCCGGGAGCGGGCCGAAGCGATCGCGCAATTCGGCCTCGATCTGCTGTAACTCCTCTTCGGTCGTGGTGCCGGAGAGGCGCTTGTACCAGGCCAAACGCAGTCCGGGATCGTCCAGATAGGTGGCCGGCAATAGCGCGGGGAGCGGCAATGCGATTTCCGGATCGACACTTTCGGTATCCGGCTCGCCTTGCAATTGGCGGATGGTCCGTTCCAACAGTCTCGTGAAGAGTTCGTAGCCGATTTCGGCGATATGGCCCGATTGTTGGGCGCCGAGCATGTTGCCGGAGCCGCGCATTTCCAAGTCGTGCATCGCGATCGTGAAGCCGCTGCCGAGTTCCGTGTAGCGCGCTAATGTGGCCAAACGGCGCTCCGCTTGCGGCGTGGTGCGCACGGCCGCCTCGCCGTCGTCGGTGGCCGGTGTCAGAAAATATGCCGTCGCTTGAAGGTTGGAGCGACCGACGCGGCCGCGCAATTGATAGAGCTGCGCCAAACCAAACGTATCGGCGCGGTTGACGATCAGCGTATTCGCGGCCGGGATGTCGAGGCCGGCCTCGATGATGCTGGTGCAGAGCAGAATGTCGGCCTCTTTCGCCAGAAATGCGCGCATTGCCTGTTCCAATTCCTCTTCCGCCATTTGACCGTGCGCCACGACGAACCGCGCCTCCGGGAGGAGTCGGGTCAGTTGATCGCGCATCGATTGGATAGTTTGCACGCGATTGTGCACAAAGAATACTTGGCCGTCGCGCCGGAGTTCGATCCGAATCGCCTCGCGGATGGTCGCCTCGTTGAACGGTGTGACATGGGTGCGCACCGCGCGGCGATCCGCGGGCGGGGTCTGGATGATCGAGATATCGCGCAGTCCGGCGAGGGCCATATGGAGGGTGCGCGGAATCGGGGTGGCGGTGAGTGTCAGTGTGTCGACCGTGGAGCGGAGTTTGCGCAGCCGCTCTTTATGCGCGACTCCGAAGCGTTGTTCCTCGTCGAGGATCAGCAGGCCGAGCCGCGGCACTTTGATGTCGCGCTGCAACAGCCGATGCGTGCCGATGACGATATCGACTGTGCCGGCGGCCACTGCTTTGACGACCTCGGCCTGTTCCGCCGCACTGCGAAAGCGATTCAATAATTCCAGCCGGACCGGCAAATGGGCGAAGCGGGTCGTGAAGGTCTGGAAATGTTGGAATGCGAGCAGCGTCGTGGGGCAGACCAGCGCGACTTGTTTGCCGTCCGTGGCGGCGCGAAACGCGGCGCGCAGCGCGACTTCGGTCTTGCCGTAGCCGACGTCGCCGCAGACAAGGCGATCCATCGGCTTTTCCGCCTGCATGTCGCGCAGCGTGTCTTCGATCGCCTGCCATTGATCAGGCGTTTCGTCGTACGGGAAGTGGCTTTCGAATTCTTCCAACAGGTGGTCGCGTCCCGAGAAGGCGAAGCCGGCGTGCACTTGCCGCGCGGCGTAGATCTTCAGCAGTTCGTGCGCCATGGTGCGGATCGATTGCAGCGCCCGTTTTTTGGCGGTCGACCATCGGGTGCCGCCGAGCCGGTCGAGCAGTGGCGCGGCGTCGTCGGAGCCGATGTAGCGTTGCAATAAGTGGAGTCGATAGACGGGCAGATAGAGCTTCGCCTCGCCGAGATATTCCAATTGGACAAAGTCGCCGCGGATCGGCTTGCCATGCGGCGTGGCCGGGAGGTCCATTTGGGTGAGTCCGTGGTAACGGCCGACGCCGTGTTGTTCATGAACGATGTAATCGCCGGCCGCCAAATCTTGGAAACTGACGAACGGTGCCGACGTGGTCCTCCGCCGAACCGGGGCCTTGCGGATTTTCCGTCCGAACAACTCTTCTTCGGTAAAGTACGCGAGACCATCGTCCGGCGCGACGAATCCAGCGCTGAGCGTGCCGATTTCCACGCGGATGGTGTGAGCCTCCTCCGTCATATGCCCCGATGACACGGCCGAGACGCCATGCCAGCGCAGCAAGTCGATGGTGCGCTCGGCGGCGAGGCCGGTGTGACAGACGATCGTGGTGCGACGGCACGATTGTTGAATCTCGCGCAACAACGTGGCCATTCCGGTGAACGGCTCTGTGTCGCCGGCCGCGGCGCGATGTCGGAGTTGCAGCGCGGCGATCGCGGTCGTGGACCACGTGGTTGTGGTCTCGCCCGGCGCTGGTTCGCAGCTGCACTGCGGATGGGCTGCGACGCGGCTTTGAAAGTCCTCGAGCGGGGTTGTCAATTCGTCCGGTCGCACGGTGCGTACGATCGGTTCGCTCTCCATGGCGAGTTGCGTGACCTGATCCCGGTATTGCCGAGCCGCAGTGGCGATCGCGACGCTGTCGATCCAGACGATCCGCGTTGCGGGAGGGAGATACGCGGCGAGGTCAGACACGGTTTCGTAGAAGAGGGGGAGCAATCCTTCGAGCAGCGGAGTGCGGTGTCCGGCTTGGAGTGGGTCGCTGAGCAGGCGGCGTTGCGGCACGGGGATGTCGGCCGTGTCGGCGCGGGCGCGGAGCTCGCGCAGGGCCCGGCGGCGCAGCTCATCAGTGTAGAGAATTTCATCGCCGGGACCGAGCAAGACGTGGTCGAGATGGGCGTGACTGCATTGCGTTTCCGGATCGAACAGCCGCAAACCGTTGACCGAATCGCCATCGAGTTCGATGCGGCACGGCGACGGGAGTCCCGGCGGCCAACAATCGACGAGACATCCGCGCGCCGCAAACGTGCCGACGTCTTCGACCAACAGCGCATTGGCATAACCGGCCTCGGTCAGCCAACAGAGCAGCCCTTCGCGGTCGATCGGTTGGCCGCGCGCGAGTTCCCGCAGATACGTGGCCATCAACGCGGCCGGAGGGAGGACTTGCAAGCAGGCCGCAATGGGCGTGACGACGACGGGGGCCGCGGTGTCCGGGTCGCGCTGCCGCCCCCAGGCCTGCAGCGTGCGTAATGTGGCAAGGCGCGTGGTTTCAACTTCCGCCGCCGTTGGCACGCTTTGATATGGGAGCCCTCGCGGCGGCAACAACAGCGGGCGATGGATTGCCGGGCCGGAAAAATACGCGAGATCGACGCTACAGGTCTCTGCGGTTTCAATCGTGTCTGTGATGATGAACAGCGGTTGCGTGGCGTGACGCAGCCGCAGCTGTGCCAGGAGATAGGCGGTCGCCGAACCTTGCAGTCCGTGCAGCGCCTGCGCCCCGCGTCCCGATTCCAGTGCCGTCAACAATGCGGCCAGCCGTGCCATCCGCGGCTGAACTGCGCGATTGCCCGCGCACTGTCAAGGCTTGCGATGGATTCCGCCGAGGCACTTGACAGTGCAGCATCTTCCCGAACATAAGACGACCGGTTCTTATTCGGGGATCGGCGTTACGGGGGCTCACGTTGCCTCCTCCACCGGCGGTTTGCGAAAGTCTCCGCCAGAGGCGGATCCGTCTTCGGCGGAGGATGGAGCCTCCCCCTCAACGCCGCTGTGTGGCTGATAGTCATTCGGGGATCGTCTAACGGTAGGACAGCAGACTCTGACTCTGCTTGTTGAGGTTCGAATCCTCATCCCCGAACAGTGCCCGCGAGGTTTGCTCGGTCGACTGACCAGGCAAACCTTCAGCGCCGGACGATGGGCGGATGCTATAAAATACTTGCAATTGTCTTCTAAAAACATCATATTACTACATATGGCAGCTATCACGCACCGAGTCAGTCCGCAGCTCAAAAAACGGCTGGATCAATATTGTGAGGAGCACGGGCTCAAAGCACAAGCCGTTGTGCAAGAAGCGATTGCCGCTTGGCTTGAAGATGCCGAGGATCTGGCGTTGATCGAGGAACGTCGTCCAGGGCCGTGGATTGCGTGGGATGATGTCAAAAAAGACTTATAAAGTTCTCTTGCATGCCCAAGTGCCGAAAGAGATCAGAATGCTGCCCAGGGATATCCAATCCCGGGTGACGGCTATCCTTGATGCCTTAGCGGAGAACCCTTTTCTGCCTATCGCCGGGAAGCTCCACGGCCGGCAGCAGTGTTTCAGGGTCCGTGTCGGCAATTACCGCATCGTCTACGAAGTCCATGCGACGGAAGTGGTCGTCTACGTGCTCGGCATTGCCCACCGGAAAGAAATCTATCGCGTGATCTTGCGACGATAAAAAAGGCAAATAAAAGAGATGCCAGCCAACAGCTGCGCTACGCCCCGCCAAAAATATCGTCTAGGGTTTTCGCGTTGAGGATGTCGTCAAGCTTGCAGTATTTTGGACCCTGGGGTTTCAAATAAACGTTCTGACCCACACCGACGGGTGTAGGCAGGGCCGTCGGATCACTACCTAAATAGAGCTTGTATTTCCCTGCTCCAGCATCGTTGCCAATATACGGTTCGATTCGTGCCACTTGGCCATAGTGCGTGATCGCCGAAATCGGCGCAACTTGGTAGATCGCAATATATTTGATCTTCTGCAAATTGTGCTCACCTATGCGGATTGCCCACCAAGCATGTTGCCCGAGGAATGCACGTTCGAACCCATCTTGATGAGCGGGGCAAACGATGGTGTCGAAATCGCGTTCACGGGACAATGGTGCTTCAACTTCCAGCGGTGCGGTATTGGCTGCATCTTCCGCTGGTGCTTTCGCAAATACGTCATAGCCAAGCACGGGCATGAGAATTTCAACATTGTTGGCAAAAACATTCAGCCCACCAACGTCCTCTGGAGGTATTGATGGGAGGCGCGGATCAGTGCTGTTCTCGATATGACACCAGCCCGCGTTCCGTAACCGCTTGACGCAGACGCTCTCCAAATATTGTATGCTCGCTTTGGTGAGAGACCCGTCGGTACTGTAGAAAACAACGAGGGCAGACCACCAATCTTTCTTGGCATCATGAGTCTTAATGCGGTCGCGAAATCCATCAGCCTCACCAACGTAAACGCGCGGAGAGCATCCCGGCGGTTGAGTGATGAGGAAATAGAGACATGGCCCGTCAAGGGCCGGCTCCTGTGGAATTTCGTCAAGGGCACTGCGGGGCAAACACAACGCACGGCCACTCCATTGGTCGATCTTCGCAACACGAGGCCCGGTCGGTTGATCGTCATGGAGAAGGTGGATGATCAGTTTCATGCTGAACAGTCTCCGACCAAATGAATCTTTTCCAAGGAAAGAATTTCTGCCTATGCATTTCCACGCTATGATGAGAAGCACGCCGGCCATTGCTAAGCGTCATTTAATGGCTACTGCAATTCTCGAACAGAATATTCAAAAGTGGAGGGGGATTCAATCGCCTTGTCACAGGTGGTCGTGGAATGTTGCGTATTTATGCGACACATGTTGGTCGTAGCGGGACCCACTGAGGGCCCTTAATCGGGCCGTAGTCGAGCTCGGCTTGGGGTTTGGCTACTTTGGGTAGGGGGAAAAAATGCTGAAAACATCAATGAAATCAATGCAGCGACAAAAGATGTCGCAGAACGCGAAAATCGGATTAATGAATTCAATGCCTTAGCGGGTGCCGTTCCTGGCCGGAGCCACCAATTTCTGCACAGCACGCCCGCACGCATTCCGCCCACCCAGTTACTCGCGCGTCAGTTTTTTGTAGCGGATGCGGTGGACAGCGTCGGCGGCGTCGCCGAGGCGGCGTTTGCGGTCGGCTTCGTATTCGGAAAAGTTGCCGTCGAACCAGACGACTTGGCTGTCGCCTTCGAACGCGAGGATGTGGGTGGCGATCCGATCGAGGAACCAGCGATCGTGGCTGATGACCACGGCGCAGCCGGCGAAATTTTCCAGTGCCACTTCCAACGCGCGCAGGGTGTGGACGTCGAGGTCGTTGGTCGGTTCATCGAGTAGTAACACATTGCCGGGATCCTTGAGCGTCACGGCCAAATGGACGCGATTCCGTTCGCCGCCGGAGAGGACGTTCAACGGTTTTTGTTGATCGCTGCCGGTGAAGTTGAAGCGCGAGACGTATTCGCGCGACGGCATGGTGCGCGAGCCGAGTGGGATCAGGTCGAGGCCGCCGGAGATGCATTCCCAGACGCTGCGGGTGTCGTCCGCGGCGAAACGATTTTGATCGACGTAGCCGAGTTTGACCGATGGCCCGACGGCGAAGCGGCCTTGGTCGGTGGTTTCCTGACCCATGATCATCCGAAACAGCGTGGTCTTTCCGGCGCCGTTGGGGCCGATCACGCCGACGATGCCGCCCTGCGGCAGTGAGAAGCTCAGATCCTCGAACAAGAGTTTGTCGCCGAATGCCTTCGCAATCTGTTGCGCCTCGATGACGGTCTGCCCAAGCCGCGGGCCGGGCGGAATGAAAATTTCGAGGTCGCGTTCGCGGCCTTGCGCGGACGCTTGTTGCAACAACTGTTCGTAATTGGTGATGCGGGCCTTGCTCTTGGCGCGCCGCGCCGAGGGCGATTGCGAAATCCATTCGAGTTCGCGTTGCAACGTCTTGCGGCGCTGGTTTTCCGCTTTCTCTTCCTGTGCGAGCCGCAATTCCTTCTGCGCCAGCCACGATGAATAATTCCCTTTCCATGGGATTCCGTGGCCGCGATCGAGTTCCAAGATCCAGCCGGCGACGTTATCGAGAAAATAGCGGTCGTGCGTGACCGCGATCACAGTGCCTTTGTATTGTTGCAGATGGCGTTCGAGCCAGAAGACGGATTCGGCGTCGAGGTGATTGGTCGGTTCGTCGAGGAGTAAAATATCCGGCTCGCTGAGCAGCAGTCGGCAGAGCGCTACGCGGCGCTTTTCTCCGCCGGAGAGCGTTGCGATGCGGGTGTCGCCCGGGGGACAGCGCAGCGCATCCAGCGCGTATTCGAGGCGGCTGTCGAATTCCCACCCGTTGGCAACTTCGATTTGCTCTTGCACGGCGGCTTGACGCTCGAGCAGCTTCGTCATCGCGTCGTCGTCCATCGGTTCGGCGAATTGCAGATTAATCGCCTCGAATTCCTGCAACAGCGCGGGGATCTGGGGCACGCCGCTCGCGACTTCGGCCTTGACGGTGGATTCGGGATCCAGTTGCGGTTCTTGCGCCAAATAGCCGATGCGGAAATCGTGCGCGAACGTGATTTCGCCGTCGTAATCGGTGTCGAGGCCCGCGATAATTTTGAGAAGACTACTTTTGCCGGAGCCGTTGAGCCCGAGCACGCCGATCTTCGCGCCGTAATAAAATCCGAGCGAAATATCTTTGAGCACGGTTTTGGCGGGCGGATGGGTGCGGCTGACGCGATGCATCGAGAAAATGATTTTGTACGGTTCGTCGACCATAGCCGCAGGCGCATAGCGAGTTTGGCCGCGGAGGGCAACGGAAATGCGGTGGAAGCTGCGCGCAGAGACGATGCGCTGTTCAGTGGCGCGCCGCGCTGAAGTCGGCGCGGGAATAGTATCTGCCGTGGAGGATGGCGCCAGCAATGGCATCGTAGGCCTCGATGTTTTGGAGCGGGTTGGCATCGAGGATCAACAGGTTCGCGAGTTTCCCGGCCGCGATTGTTCCGTGGCCCTGCAAATGTAAGTGTGTGGCATTTTCAATCGTGGCGGCGCGGAGGATAGTCGCTAGCGGCACTCCGGCCGCTGCCCAGCGGCGCATCTCGAGATAGCCGTTGAGGCCGGGAAGATTCCCATAGACTGGGGCCGACGGTGTGTCGGTGCCGAAGAGCAGGCGGGCGTGACGGTCGGCCAGATACTTCACGACAGCGGCGAGTCGTTGCAGCGGTGGGTCTAAGAGCGCTGGCGATCCCGTGGTCGTTCCCAGTTCCTCTTGGCGAAACGTGTCGGCCAGGGCTTGGCCATCCGCCGATTGAAACCACGTCAGCATGTTTGGCGGGATCACATGGCGAATCTGGGGTTGTTCCCAATAACTGGGGTCCAGCAACGCTTGGAGTCCGCCGAGCACTTGAAAAGTCGGCATGTAGCCGGTCTGCTGGGCGATGATCCGATCGAGGAGCGTTTGCACTGTGGGGTTGTCGGCGATTTGGTTCCCCTCGCTTTCCCAATGCCAGAGTCCGTGCGCCAAAACATCAATTCCGTTGGTGACGCCCACCTCTTGGGCCGCCAACGCATTGGCATGCAGAAACGTGACCAGCTGATGCCGATGGGCGTGGGCCACGAGTGCCTGCAGCAGTGCGGGCGTCGGTGTGGGCCAGTCATTCTGTTGGGGGCCGAAGCCGTCTTCGTAGTAAGTCTTCACGCAGATCGCGCCATGATTGCGGATGCGATCCACAACCGCCTCCGGCGTGTGTGCGGCGACCTGTGCCGTGGCAGGAAGCGCTGTGGGTTGCCGGGCGTCGTAGAGAAAGTTCGGATACTGTTGAAACCGCAGCGCATCGGGAAGAAATCGCATCGGATAGCCGTTCGCGATCGGGACCCCGCCGTCGCAATCGAAGAGGTCTGGCCGGGGTGATTGCGCGCGCAGCGTTTCTTGCGCGGCGCGATCTGTGACGTTGAGGTCGACGAGTGCGGTGTACCCGAAATACAGATAGCTCCGTAGGACTTGGTTCCGATAATCCGTGACGATCTTCTCCAGTCTGGAACGCTGCGTGGAGTCGAGCTGATCGAGCACGGTTGGCAGGCCCGGCACGGAATTGAGATGCACATGGCCGTCGATGAGTCCGGGAATGATGAACTTGCCGCGCAGATCTACGATCTCGACAGCCGCCGCCCTGCGGCGTTTACCTCGGACCGGTGGCACTTGAATGGCATCTGACCAGATGCCGACGTCATGGATCTTGCCGGCGCGGATGGCCACGTAGCCGTCGGGAATCGGTTCGCGATCTGGTGGAATGATTGTCGCCCGATAAATCATCGTGTTGGCTTGACCGCGATAGATGAAGGATGACGGATCGGATTTTTTCCACACCAGTCCAATGCCGAGGGTTACGGTGGCGGCAATGCCAAAGATTGAGAGCCAGTTTTTGAGACATGGCCTGGGCATTATAGGTTCGAACGGTGTGTGGAGTGGAGCATCTGGGAGACATATACCGAAGAGGCGCGGTGCGTGTCATCCGTATTGTGGGCACCACATATTAGCCGAGCGTATTATGGGCCATGAGGAATGACAGGGTGATCAGGCTGCTCAGTGCGACGAACGACTTCATCCAGAGTGATTGCATCACAAAATTTTCCCTCCCCGATCCTTCAAGAGAGCAAGAAGAGTGCCGGGTTGGGGGGTCGATATTTCGCGGGGTTGCGGGCGCGTGGGGGTGACGCTGCACTCCAGTAAACGGCTGGACGTGGTGTGCGGAGACCCAGGCCGCAGCGTTTAGCGGTGTCGGAGCAGCGAGCAACCGCCGCCGCCTTCGATCGGGGCTTGGGCCGCTTCGGCGGGGGCGAAGACCAGTGGTGGGACCGGGTTGGCGGGCGGTTGCGCGGCGGCCGTCTCCGGCAACGTCGCGCTTTGCGCGGCGGTGTCGGCCGGGAGCGGGAGCATGGCGCCGGTCATCGCGGCACTCGGATCGGTGACGGAGGTGGGTGTCGTCGCCGTGGGGTCGGGGGGCGAGGACGTGCTGCCGGGGATCTCCAGGCCCGGCGGCGTTGGTGTCGCGCCGGCGAGGATGCCGATTCCGCCGGCGGGGCCGTCGCCGGTGTCGGCCAAGTTGGCTACGAATTGCCCTTCCACCGAGGCGGAGAACGGCGAGGGTCCGCCCTCGTAATACGCCACCGATGCGGCAATGCGCTGTTTGAGCGTGGTCCCTTCGCTCGGCGTCAGGAAGGGGGCGCCGACGGTACACGTGAATGTCTTAGTGGTTTGTTCGAAGGGGCAGCTTTCACTTCCGAGCGGCGTGATCTCTTGTTGATCATTGATTGCCACGAGCTCGACGGCCCAAACCGCACGATCGTCGGGTGGTGTGAAGTCGCCCGTGACCGTGACGTACGTGCCGCTACTGACGACCTTGGTCAGCGTCGGCGCGGGGAATGGGGTGGCGAGTGTTGCGGGCTGGTAGCGCAGCGGCACCGCGTCGGCATTGGCTGGGAGGTAGCGGTTGTCGCCCAGTTGCAATCCGATTGTGGTCTGTGTGCTGATGGCGGCGTCGGTGTAGTGCGCGAGCGTCGAGTTGTGGATGTGGGCGGAGCCGGTGGTTACGTCGACGGCGTGCTGGAAATCGGGACCGCTGCCGTCGACGAGCAGCGTGTCTGCCTGTGCCGTTCCGCTCCCATGCAGGCAGAGCCCACGGTTCGGGAGTTGGCCGCGAATGCCGAGGTTGCGCAGCGTGACGTTGCCTTTGGTCGTGACAGCGCACGTGGCGGCGTCGGCGAATGGCGCGGCGACGACGAAGTTTACGCTCGGTTGGGTGGTGCCCATGTACGGCGCCGTAGTGCGGAGAAAGGTCGACGGGCCTACGAGTTCCACTGGATGTGCCGAGCTTTCGATCGTCAGCGGCGCCGTGAGCGTGAACGTCGCGCCTTTGCCTTGCGGCCAATAGATCCGGTAGACCGCGTTGCGGCCACCCGGCTTCTTGACCAGGCATTTGTCGTCAGTGGCCATTTTCAGCAACGTCTCTACGCTTGTGTCTGTCGAAGGGATGCAACCGTCCGCCGTGATTGCGTAGAGTTTCTTTATGCCAATTGAGCCGTCGGGAAGCCCCGTGCCAGCATATGCGGATGTGGCCAGTGACAGCAGGCCGGCGAGCAGCAGGTGCGTGGTGCCGGGGATGCGATAGATGGTAGGGCGCATGGGCGTATCCTCCAAAGTTGGCTTTATCGAGTCACACGTAGCGAACATCCCCCACTGTCAGTTCCCGGCGGTACGGCGGGTGCCGAAGGTCCAATCGTTTCAAAGACGTTGTCGGACGACGGCGGCGCGTTTTGCAGTGGCGGCTTGCTCGGTGTCGCTGCCGGCGTGCTGGGAATCGTCGTCGTTGGCAGTGTCGTGGCTCCGGTGAATGGGTTCAATGTTGTCGATGGCGTCGTTGGGGCCGGCGTGGCGGATGGAGCGGTTGTACCGGCGCTGCCGTGGTCCACTTCGGTAACCGGCTGGAGTGTTGCGGGCAGGGCTGCTGCGGGAACCGCGCTGTCGCTGTTGCCGTCGGCCGCACTGCCGACGACGTCGGCGTTATCGTTGCTGTCTCCATTGGCCGCCGGATCTGCAGCCGCCGGATTGCCGAGCGGATTCGCTGGATCGGCATCGGCTGCGACCGGTTCGGCGTCACTGTCCCCATTGTTGTCGGCGCCGACAATCGGTGGTTCCGGTTCCGGATCGCCGACATTGACGTCGTCTGCGCCGCCGCTGTTGGGACCGTTATCTCCCGCCACTTCCTTGATGGCCGTCGGTGGGACGATTGCGCTGGTGAACGCGGAGGTCTGGCCATCTTGGTACAGCGCGGCGACGGCAAAACTGGCGGCTGCTGGGAAATAGTTTTTCATATCACGCCAGAGGAATTCGCATTGCAGCGTGCGCGTGACCGTGTCGTCGGTGCATTGGAACGGGGCTCCGAAGGCCGACACGACGTGGCTATGCAGTAATGAAGTAGCGGAATCACTCAACACGAGTTCGATTTTCGGGTGATCGGCGCGGAGCATCTTTTTCGCTGCGGGGATCAGTGGGGACGACTTCCCGTAGCCGAGCGTCACACGAATCGTCTCACCGCTACTGCGAGAGAAGTGCGTCATCTCGGTGCTTTGTATGGTCGGCGTGGCGTAAGGGCTCATCGTGCCCAGCTTGATCAAGGATTCGGTCTGTCCCTGAAAGGCGTTGTTGCGCATGTGGACGCCATCGCCGCGGGACAGGATGCCGACCGCGTTGTGCTGGAAATGATTATTGATGACGAGTGTATTTTTGAGCCCCAACCCGACTTCGATGCCGATCGCATTATCGGCCAACACGAGGTTGCTGACCGTACTACCGGATCGGTGTAACCCGATCGCGTGGGTCTCGGCGGTCTTTTGGAAACCGGAGACCTGGAGATATTGGAGCTGTACCTGGTTGTATACGCTGAGGCCGGTCTGGTCTGTGAAGTCGGCGGTCGGCACGAAACGGATCTTCGGCGCTTGTTCGTCCGCGACGGAGGTGGGCGGCACTCCACTCAGGTGGAGCGGCACATCGGAAAATTGGTTCAGCGTCAGCGGTTTGCTGAGCGGGATCTGTATGGGGTTCGCGGCGTGGCTCCAATAGAGCCATTTGTATTGCTTGTTTTTCGCCAAGCATTCCGTGTCGGACTTGGATGCGGCCTCGATTTTTGCCAGCACTTGCGTCGGAGTCAGCCCGCTGAGGTCGCAGCCGTCAACGACGGGAGTCGGGGCGGCCGGGGGCGGTTGGAGACTGGCCGTGATGATCGACGAGAGGACCGAGGTTTGGCCGGCGCCGTTGGGATACGTGAATGTTCCCGCGACGGCGACCGTGCCATCGCCGACAAACTGGTCGGGGAGCGTGCTCAACAGCTCGAGCGGGATCGAATAGAGCAGGGAATTTGGTCCGGCGGGCATGGGCTGGAGGTCAGTGAGCGGTTGAAAGCGGGTGCCCGCTGAGTTGACGACATAGACCTCGCCCGTGAGAATGGTTTGACTCCCCAAGAAACTGACATGGAGCCACGCGGGTTGGTCCGCGGCATTATATCCGAGAATGGTCGTTAAGGTGGGCGCTGGGGCCAGGGCCTGTGTCGCGGCGGCCAGTTGGATCGGCGGCGCTTGGTTGTCGGTAAATGAATTTCCCTTCAGCTGCACGCCGCTGCCGTCGATCATCAGCGGCGTGATATTTTTGTAGAACTTCGTGTTGACGACTGACGCGGCCGTCACGGCCGGATCGACATAGAGACCGATTTGATTGAACGAGAGTCTGGTCTGGTCGACGGTCGGGCCGCTCGTTTCGATGCAGACGGCGCGCGCTGCGGTCGCGTCGATGATTTCAACATTGCGTAACGTGACGTTGCCTCGGAGCCGTAATAGGCACGATCCGGTAAAAGTCTGCGTTCCGTCCTCTGTCACTGCGGGTTTGATGATGAGCTGGTTAGTGCTCATGCTCTCGAAGTGGAGGGGATGTGTCGTAGACGCGTTGAAGAGTCGTAGCGGCGTTTTCAGCAGAAAAAAAATCTCACCGGTATAGATCCGTTTGATGTCGCTTCCCCATGCGTCACAGAGTTGGTCGTCAGTGGCGACAGCGTCGATCAGTGTTTGCAGCTTTTGGGGGAAGTCAGGATCGTTGAGAATGGTCCATTCATCAAGCAGGCAGCCTTGCGGTCCCTGATAGGCGATCCCGTAAATCTTGTTCTTGTGGTCAAAGGGCACGCGATTCGGGGCCCAGGCCGGCGGGTGCCAGAGACCGAGCAGTAGCGTCAGGACGCAGAGCAGCGCGGCGCGCGGAGCGATACGGTGGATGGGGCGCATATGCTGAAGAAGAAGCAACTGCTGTGCCAGAGGCGATTGTGGCGGGCCGACCCAATATCAGCCGGTTAGCGAGTGCGCGGCCGCAATCGGCCGATCATATTGAGGGAGTGGCTGGGCGGAGTCAGAATTGTGACACATTACCACGACCGGCCTGCGCCGCCGCCGCCGGAGCGGCCGCCGCCAAACGAAGGACCGCTACTCGCGCCGCCACCACTGAATCCGCCGCCGCCGATTGGACCTGTGGTTCTGCTCCCGGAAGTCCGCGAGCCGAGGGCCGGGAGTGTTTCGAGATAGCGGCGCGTGTAGTGGCAGCGCGGATTCTTGCAGGTCTCGACCACTTCTTTGCGCCCCGACGCGGTCGCTGTGGCACGGTCCACGATGTGTCCCGTCTTGACGATCGTGCGCCGTCGGCATTGTGGACACGGAAGCGCTTGTGGCAGCGGGATTTCGAAGCGTTGCGTACGATTGCATGCGGCGCAGTGCCAGACTTCGTAATCCATGCCGCGGAGTTTTTCTTCCAACTGTTCGTCTGCCGAGAGAAACGCGTCGTCCGCGGATTCGCTGAGCAGCGCCATCGGCGCGCGGCATTGGGCGCATGGCAGCCGGTAGTTTGCGACCGCGCGGCGCCAACGCGCGCGCAGTTGCGCATGCAGCCAGGTGAGCAGACTGCTGATGCCGGCGGCCACGCCGAGTGCGGGGAGGAGCGTGTGGTCTGCGATGGCTGCGGCCATGACCCAGCCGGTTGATCCGAGCCAGAGCGTGGTGCCGAACCCAAGGCCGGAGCCGATCGCGTGTTCTTTGCGGCGCTTTGATTGGGTAAAGTGAATATTGGCGGCTTGACCGCCGAGGACCAGCATGGCGAAGAGGAGTGTGCCGAGCAGATAGTAGCGGTAGTACGCGTCGGCTGTTGCGGCATGTGTTGTAGGATGTGGTGATGCCGCCGTACTGCGGGCCGCGCTTGGGAGCGGCACTTGTTGGGGCCAAGTCGCCGGGTCCGGCAGTATCAGCGTGACGCCTTGCGCCTGCGCGACCGTGGTGGCGATCGCCCGCGCGGTTTCGTACATCCCGCGGCCGAATGTGCCCGCTTTGAAGTGCGGCACGGCGTGCTGGTCGAGCAGTGCGCCGGCGCGCGCGTCGGTGAATAGCGCTTCCAGTCCGTACCCGGTCTCGATCCGCACGCGGCGGTCGTCGCGCGCAAAGAGCAGCAACACACCGTTGTTGCGATCGCGTTTCCCGGGGCCCAAATGTTGGAACAGGGCGTTGCTGTACGCATCGGCCGGAAGACCGTTGAGATGGTCGACCGTGATGACGGCCAACTCTGCACTGGTCTGCCGTTCCAGTTCGATCACCATCGTGCGCGTGAGCGCGACGTATTCCGGTCCCATTACGCCGCCCAAATCCTGGACCGCGTGCGTCGCGATCGGGCCTTTCGGGACGTCGCGCACTGCCATGGCGGTCGTGAGGCGCGGGAGCGCAAGGCAAAGTGCAAAAAGCAAAATGCAAAAGGCAAAATGGGGAGGGTGCTTGAACGCTTGCGTTGCAGACGTCGCACGCTGCATATGACTCAAAATTCCACTTTCGGCGCGTTTTCGGCGCCCGTTGTGGCTTGGAAGTACGGTCGTTCCGTGAATCCGAGGATCGACGCGATGAATTTGCCCGGCACGCGGCGGACCGTTTTATTATACGTGTTCACGCCTTCGTTGAAGCGTTGTCGTTCCACGGTGATCCGATTCTCCGTGCCTTCCAGTTGGTCTTGCAGCGCGAGGAAATTTTGGTTCGCCTTCAAGTCGGGATATTTCTCTACGACGACCATTAATTTCGAGAGCGCGCTGCTCAAGCCCGCTTGCGCCTGTTCGAATTGGGCGAATGCTTGCGGATTGCTGAACGCATTTTGCAATGCCTCAGGGGCGATTTGCGTTGCTTTGGCCCGCGCCTCGATTACTTGCGTGAGCGTCTCTTTTTCGTGCGCGGCATACCCCTTCACGGTATTCACGAGATTAGGGATGAGATCGGCGCGGCGCTGATAGACGTTCAGGACCTGCCCCCAGGCCTCTTTCACGTCTTCTTCGAGTTGCATGAAGCCGTTGTAGGTGGAGGTCGTGTAGAGTACCGCGACGACCAGCAGTCCGAGCGTGATCCAAAGTGGGCGGCGTTGCATGCGGCATCTCCCAGTGGCTATTTTCGTTCAGCGTGCGGCACGAACGGGCGTTCCGCGGGTCCGATATATTTTCCCGCGGGACGGAAGATTCGGTTCTGCGGGAGGTATTCGATCAAGTGCGACACCCAGCCGGCCATTCGCGAGACGGCGAAGATCGGCGTGAACATCAGCGGATCGATACCGAGGCTGCGATAGACGATCCCGGAGAAATAATCAACGTTGGGGAAGAGCTGCTTGGCGCCAAAGACCTCCAGACATTGCCGCTCCAACTCCACTGCGGTCGCGAACGTCTTGGTGAGCGCCGGATGTTGCTTCGCCAACTGTTCCGCAATGCGCTTGAAGATGACCGCGCGCGGATCGTAGGCCTTATAGACGCGATGTCCGATGCCGGGGACCTTCAGCTTCTTCTCTTTCACTTGCGCCATATACGCGCCGACGTTTTCGACGCCGGCGATGGTGTCGAAGTTGCGCAGTGTCTGTTCGTTAGCCCCGCCATGCAGCGGGCCTTTCAGGCTGCCGACGGCCGCGGCAATGGAGGAATAGAGATCCGTTAATGAAGAACAGACCACGAGACTGGAAAAGGTCGAGGCCGGGAGTTCATGGTCGGCGTGGCAGATCAGCGAGATGTCCATGATCCGTGCGGCTTCCGGGGTCGGCCGTTGACCTTGCAACATGTAGAGGAAGTTGGCGGCGTAGGAGAGCGTCGGATCGGGAGCGACCGGTTCCCAACCGCGCGAGAGGCGCCAGATCGCTGCGGCCATGGTCCCGACTTGCGCGATCAACTTCGCCCCGATGGTGCGGAACGACGCCTCGGTGACGACGTCGGCCTCCGGATCGAAACAGCCGTAGGCCGCAATCGCGGTGCGGAGTTGAGCCATCGGGTGGGCCTGTTTCGGGAGTTCGCGCAAGATTTGTAAAATCGGCGTGGGCAGTGCGCGCGCGGCGGCGAGTTGGCGTTCGAATTGGAGCGCGTGTTCTTTCGTCGGCAGTTGACCGTAGAAGAGGAGATACGTCGTCTCTTCGAATGTGGAATTCTCAGCCAAGTCGAAGATGTTGTAACCGCGATACGTGAGCCGCCCTTGTTCGCCGTCGACCAACGAGATGGCGGTTTCAGCAACGAGGACGTCTTCCAGTCCGCGAATAATTTCTTGGGTTGCGTCGATCATGGGTGTGCTCCTTCGCTCTGGTGAAATGGTGGTGACGACTGGGGCTACGTAGTCAGGTGCAGGGGGCATTGTCAATTCTTGGCCACGCGTTTCTGATCAGCCGATGCCGCTGAGATCCGTCATGTTGACGGCGGTGTCGCGCCCGGTTCAAAGCTGGTCTGGCGGACGTCCGGGATCTTCAGCAGGTCGAAGAGCACTTCGGCATGATCGGGGTGGGTGTAACAGTAGTGCAGCTCCAAGAAGCAGATCCGGGCGCCGCTGGCCACGGTCGTACTGCGGACCTGTTGTGCGTCGAGCGGGTGGTCGTTCGCGGCGCAAACCTCCCGCAATCGCTCCCACGTCTGTGGTTGATCGCGAAACGAGAGCCGCGTCGTGACCATCCGGCAGCGGCCGAGCGCGTGATGTTCCAGCAGCCGTACGCCTTCCAACAGGCCGACGACCAGCACTGTGACGATCAGCCCCAGCAATGGGAATCCGAGTCCGATCAATACGCCGATCGCTGCGACCACCCACATGGTCGCTGCGCTGGTGAGGCCTTGAATGCGGCCGCGCGATTGGATGATCGAGCCCGCGCCGATGAAGCCCATCCCGACGACCACTTGCCCCGCCAGCCGCGACGGGTCCATATGGGCCGTACCGTCGCGCAGCGCAATCAGCTCGGCGGCCAGCACATACAGCGCCGCGCCGAGGCAGATCATTACGTTGGTGCGCATCCCCGCGGCCTTGCGACGGAGCTGTCGTTCGATGCCAATAATGGCACCGCACAATACTGCGACGGCGATCTTTGTGATCCAGCCGATCGGCAATGAACGAAGGAACTCCAACTCATGTTGCATGCCACCCGCGTTACACCGCCTCAAACCCTTTGACAAGGTCATGCGTTGCGGATCGTTTGTCCGAGCCGATCACAGGCGGAGCGAACATCCGCCTCCGCTGCTTTCCGCAGGCGCTACGGCTTCCGGTACAGGCTGGAGTGCCGTCGGGGCCTGTCCTTCATTGGCGGGCAGCGGTGCCGCGCCGCCGGTTTCGCCACTGGTGCCGTTCGTGACGGCGTCGCCGGTATTATTCCCCGCGCCCTCCGCGCCGACGGTGTCGCCGCTCGTGCCACTCCCCGTCGTGTTGTTTGTCGTGTTCCCAGTGCCTGTGCCAGCGCCGGTTCCGGTTGTGGCACCGGTGCTGCCGAGACTATTGCCGCTACTCGCTCCCGTCGTGCCGCCGGTGTTGCCGCCGACCTGTTCTCCTCCGCCGCTACTGGTACTGCCACTTGGAGTACCGCCGGTGCTGCTGCCTGTGCCTTCGGTGCCGCCACTCGTGCCGCTCGAACTGCTGCCCGTCGTGCCTCCCGAACTGCTCCCTGTGTCGCCGCTTGAACTTCCGCCACTACTACCGACCGGCGGAGTGACCGGCGGTGCCGTGCAGGGCTCGCTGGCGTCCGTTATGCCGTTACAATTGTCGTCGACGGTATCGCAGGTCTCGGCCGCGCCGGGATACTTCGCCTTGTTCCCGTCGTCGCAGTCGTTCGCGCTTGCGCTGAACCCCGACGGCTGCGCGCAGGCCTGCATGCTTTGAGCGGTCGTGCCGTATCCGTCGCCGTCGCTGTCTTGATACCACGACGTGCCGGCCAATCCGGCATCATCGACGACGCCATTGCAGTCGTCGTCGAGCTGGTTGCAGCTCTCCATCTTTCCGGGATGGATCAAGCTCTGTTGGTCGTTGCAATCCCCGCCGGTCGTGACATGTCCGGCCGGTGTCACACACGCGGACTTGACCGACGCCGTCGCGCCCCAGCCGTCGTTATCCGTATCGAGGTACCAGTCTTTCGGCTCGTCCGGTTTGCCGTCGCAGTCGTTGTCGATGGCGTCACCGCAGAGCTCGGCGGCGCCGGGATAAACGGTGTTTTTCCCGTCGTCGCAGTCGGTATGGTCGTTGACCATGGTCTGATTTGTCGGCGCGCAGACCGCACTGACCGGATTCGCGCTCTTGCTGTTGCCAAAACCGTCGCCGTCTTGGTCGGGCCACCACGATTGGGTCTTGGCGCCGTCGCTGTCGCCGCCCTTACAGTTCTCATCCACACCGTTGCAGGCGATTTCCGATTGGCCGGGATTGATCGTTGCGGCTGCGTCGTTGCAGTCAGTGAGACCCTTCAGGCCGAACGCGGCGACGTAGAATTCGCGCAGCGGCAGTGCTGCGGGGAGCTGGTCGAGCGAGCAGGCCTTCTGTTCGCTGCCAGGCTTGCCGTATCCGTCGTGGTCTTGATCCAACGCATACGTGTTGTGCAGCGCGATCGTCTCGTCGAACTGTCCGTTGCAGTTGTTGTCCTTTCCGTCACAGACATCGACGCTGAGGTCCGGCCGCACGGTAATGTCGGCGTCATTGCAGTCCCCGCCGACTTGGACGAGTTTCGAGCCGAGCGGGAGCCCGTAGAGGGCCCAGACCAACGGCAGTTGGGCGCCGGTGGGCAACGTGCACACCACTATCGGGTTTTCACTGGTTCCACCGAATTGGTCTCCGTCCACATCGGGATACAATTGCCACTTCGGCCCCCCGGCGTCTTCGTCGACGATCTGATCGCAGTCGTCGTCGATGAAATTGCAGCCATCAAGGTTGTTAGGCCAGATCGCGGGATTATCGTCGTTACAATCGCCGTCGCTGACGGAGATGCCGTCGCCGTCATAGTCGAGTTTTGGATCGCAGCCCGTGATCGGCGCGTGGGCGCAGCCGGTCAGCGCATCGCAACTATCGGTGGTGCAGGGATCGGTGTCGTCGCAGTTGACCGCGGATGTGACACATCCCGCCGCGCCCATACACACACTGTCCGTGCAAGCCGACGCATCGGTGCAGGGGACAAGGTCAGCGGCTTCGTCGACCGAGTCGTCGCAGTCGTTGTCTTTCCCGTCGCAGATTTCGGCGGCATTGGGGTGAACCGTGGCGTCTGCATCATCGCATTCGTCGAGTTGCGCCGTGAACTGTTTGCCATTCCACTGTCCCGGTATCGGACCAGGGCTGCTACAGGTGCCGATGAGCAGCTCGGAGCCGATCGCCCCGATCGCGTAGCCGTCGCCGTCGCCGTCGCTCCACCAGTCCTTTTCGTCGGTCGTGCCGTTGCAGTCGTTATCTTTCCCGTCGCCTTGACCGGTCGGACCACAGCTCTCTGCCAGATTCGGACTGACGGTGGAGTCGAAGTCGTTACAATCGCCCTCGCTGGCTTTGACGCCGTCCCCATCGTGATCCTGCGCGGTCACCAACGGATTGCTGTCGTCCGGATCGCCTTGGGCCTCTGCGGCCCCGTCCCCGTCGTTGTCGTGGCCGATGTCGCCGACGCAACTAGGACACGACACGAATTCCATCGCGCCGACGTCGTACTTGACGTTATAGGGTCTGCCGAAGACGCCGGTGTGACGCTGATCGTACAGAAGGACTTCCCCTTCCAGGTCGGAGCTGCTTTCTAAGCGGTCGATGGCCAGGTTGCCCGGTAACAGGAGATGCCCCTGCGTGAGTTGGCCGTTCAGCCCCAACGGCGCGAGCGGCAGTTGCGCCAACGGCAGAAACGTGTTTTGGGTGCTGGCGGTGCATCCCGCGTTGGACGCCCCTCCGATCACGTTGTTCATGGAACTCTTGAGATCGCCAAAGCATTCTTTGCCGCCGCCGTTATGGGCGATCAAGCTGTTGTAGATCACTGGGCCGCTCCCGGACACCGCATACACGCCGCTTCCCCGAGACGCGGCGGTATTGTACGCGATCGTGGCGTGTTGGATGAGGTTACTGTTGATCGGCAGATTGATGTGCAAACCGCCGCCGTGTGTGGTCGCATGATTCGTGGAGATGGTGCTGTTGAGGAGGAAGAATTTTCCCGTACCGGACGCATGGATTCCACCGCCGCTGCCGGCCGTATTTTCCGTCAGGCTGCTGTACATGACTTGCAGGAGCTGGCCATTATAATGGATGCCGCCGCCGGTACCGCTACTGCTGGCAGCCACATTGTGGTGCAATTCGGTGCCGACGAGCGTCAAAGACCCGACCACTGCGGCCCCGCCGCCGTTTAACGCCGCCTGATTCGAGAAGACTTTGCTGTTATTCAGCGTGAGTGTCGCCCCCGACGCGACAAAAATGCCGCCGCCGTTGTGGGTCGCCGTATTGAAATAAATCTCTCCGACGAAGTTGACGGTTCCCGATGCGA
Organism: Deltaproteobacteria bacterium; assembly: GCA_016210045.1. Classification (NCBI taxonomy): domain Bacteria; kingdom Pseudomonadati; phylum Myxococcota; class Myxococcia; species Deltaproteobacteria bacterium. The sequence goes on from JACQUX010000023.1 coordinate 47,642, forward strand.
CCCGCAACCCGCCGCCCTCTGCGGCGTTGCCGCCGATGAGTTTCAGTCCGACGATCGACACCGGTTTCTCCGGCGGATTGTTCACGACGAGCAAGCTGAACAGCGTGGTTGCGAGATTCCACGGGCCTTGCAGGACCGCGGGTCCTTGGATGCTGAGGGCAGAGCCGATGAGTTGGTTGATGATCGGCAGTGGTTTGGTTACTTGGTAAGTGCCGGATAGCTGGATCGTCGTAGTGGGCGATTCTATCTCTGTCATCGGGCAATTGGTGACCACGCCCGCTTCTCCGTTCACGAAACGGATGGCATTGGTGAGCGAACACTGACTATCCGTCGCCGTGTCGCCGGTCAGCCCGGGTGGGACGGTAATGGTTATCGCCGCGGCCGGTGTCGAGACGCCACCAAGAGCCAGGCACCAACCGCAGAGCATCAGGAATCTGCGCATGAAAGGATCCTTTCTCAAACAGGAGACGCCAGCCCCCATTGGCATACTGGGTGATAGCGTAACACAGCACCCCCTCCCTGGGTAAATGGAAAACTGATCGGAGGGGCCGATTTCCGTGTGTGAAGGCAAGTGCGCGGGTTGGTCTTTCGGATTCCACCAAGCGCCTCAAACCCTTTGACAAGGTCCCGCGATTTCAGTAACAGCGCTCCAATTTCTCGCGGGGGGAGGGGTGTCTCTGCCCCCGGCATCACTACTCATAAGGAGAGGTACATAATGAAGAGAGCGACCTGGACGACCGTGTTGAGTTGGGCCGTCGTGGCGCTGGTCGGCATGCTGCTGACCGGTCAGGCCGTTGCGAGCGAGGCGGAGCTGAATCTCCCACCGCTCACGACCGTGTACAACCTGTTTGGGCTGACCGTGGCGGGAACCACGCTGCTGAAATGGGGCATGGTGGTTTGCGGGCTCGGGATGGTTTTCGGCGTGATCGAGTTCAACAAGATCAAACGGCTCCCCGCGCATCAATCGATGCTCGAGGTCTCGGACCTGATCTACCAGACCTGCAAGACGTATCTCTTCCAACAAGGGAAATTGCTCATCCTGCTCGAACTCTTCATCGGGGCCTGCATTGTCTATTACTTCGCCGCGCTGCAGCACACGCCGCTGCCGCAAGTCGCCACCATTCTGCTCTGGTCGGTGTTGGGCATCCTCGGCTCGTTCGGCGTCGCCTGGTTCGGCATCCGGATCAACACGTTGGCCAATAGCCGCACCGCGTTCGCGTCGCTCCAAGGGAAGCCGTATCCGGTCATGGACATCCCGCTCCGTTCCGGGATGTCGATCGGCGTGTTGCTCATCTGCGTTGAACTCCTGATGATGATCTTCATCTTGTTGTTCGTCGATCCGCTGAATGCCGGTGCGTGTTTTGTCGGCTTCGCGATCGGCGAATCGCTCGGTGCCTCCGCGTTGCGCGTCTGCGGCGGCATTTTCACCAAGATCGCCGACATCGGTGCCGACCTGATGAAAATTTTCTTCAACATTAAAGAAGACGACGCCCGCAATCCCGGCGTGATCGCGGACTGCACCGGCGACAATGCCGGCGACTCGGTCGGCCCGACCGCCGACGGGTTCGAGACCTACGGTGTGACCGGTGTCGCGCTGATCAGCTTCATCGCGCTCGCAGTCGGCATGATGATGGGCCCGAACGGCCAACTGACGGCCATGGACGGCGGTCCTGCCGTGCAAGCGAAACTGATCATCTGGATCTTCGCGATGCGCGTACTCATGATCGCCACCTCGATCGGGTCCTATTGGGTGAATGGCCTGATGTCGCGCGCGCGTTACGGCAATGCGAAGCAATTTAACTTCGAAGCCCCGCTCACGTCGCTGGTCTGGATCACGTCGCTGATCTCGATCGGCGTCACTTATGGCGTGAGTGCGCTCCTGATCGGCGATATGGGCGCCGGCCTCTGGTGGAAACTCTCCACGATCATCAGCTGCGGCACCATTGCTGCCGCGCTGATCCCGGAATTCACCAAGGTCTTCACCTCGGCCAAATCGAAACACGTCGCCGAGATCGTGCGCGCGTCGCGCGAAGGCGGCGCCTCGCTGACCATCCTCTCCGGCTTAGTGGCCGGTAATTTCAGCGCCTTCTGGAAAGGGATGGTCTTGGTCGGCCTCATGTTCGTGGCCTACCTCACCAGCCAGTTAGGCTTGGAACATTTCATGGTCTATCCGGCGGTGTTTGCATTCGGCTTGGTCGCGTTCGGCTTCCTCGGCATGGGACCAGTCACGATCGCGGTCGACAGCTACGGCCCGGTGACTGACAACGCCCAATCGGTGTTCGAACTCTCGCAAATCGAGTCCATTCCGAACGCGAGCCAAGTGATCGAACAGGAATTCGGCTTCAAACCCGACTTCAAACTCGGCAAGCATTTCTTGGAAGAAAACGATTCGGCAGGGAACACGTTCAAGGCCACGGCCAAGCCGGTGCTGATCGGAACCGCGGTCATCGGCGCTACGACGATGATCTTCGCGATCATCCTGAAGCTCAAACTGCGGCTCGACCTGCTCGATCCGCGCGTGTTGCTCGGCATGGTCACCGGCGGGTCCGTCATTTATTGGTTCTCCGGCGCGTCGATCCAAGCGGTCACCACCGGCGCACACCGCGCGGTGGAATTTATCAAGCGAAACATTCGGCTCGAGGGTGTCACGAAGGCCTCGGTGAAAGACTCGAAAGAAGTCGTGAAGATCTGCACCCAATACGCACAAAGCGGCATGATCAACATCTTCGGCGTGATCTTTTCCTTCACGTTGGCATTCGCCTGTTTCGATCCGACCTTCTTCGCCAGCTACCTGATCTCGATCGCCGTCTTCGGCCTGTTCCAAGCCATGTTCATGGCCAATGCCGGCGGGGCGTGGGACAACGCCAAAAAAGTGGTCGAAGTCGATCTGAAAGAAAAGGGGACACCGCTCCATTCCGCGACTGTCGTCGGCGATACCGTCGGCGATCCGTACAAAGACACCTCGTCGGTGGCGTTGAACCCGATCATCAAGTTCACGACGCTGTTCGGCCTGCTCGCCGTCGAGATCGCTGTCTCTGCGAAGACCACGGCGCTCTACATCGGCGTGGTCCTGTTCGTCGTGGGCCTCTTCTTCGTCGGCCGCTCTTTCTACGGGATGCGGATCGGCGGTACCGACACCAACGCCCAAGATCACAGCGAACCGCAACGCCAAGTCCACACTGGGACGTAATTGGTGTTACAAACACACCACGATGAGTGCCTTTCCGGATGTGAAGAGGAACGCCGGCGTGTCGGTGGTGCCGCGGATGGTGCAGTGGATCTCTTTGCCGCCCGATTTCAATACCGCGTTGCCGCTGATGGCGCCGGTGGCGGTCCACTCTTCGGTGGTCCCGCTGATCTCTGACTCGAACGCGAGGGCGAAACTGACTGCGGCCCCGACGCCCTGACTGAGCGAAAATGTGCCGCTCAGTTGTTGCTCGATCGCCAATGTGTTGTTGCCGGAGAATCCCTCCTTGGCGCAAAAGGCCGCGCGACCTTGGCTGGCCGTCACCGTCCCGGTCAGTCGGGAAGATCCACTCAGCGCGCTTAACTTCCCCGCAATCGTGCCGGTCTGCGTCTGCAATGCAATCGTGATGTCGTCTTCTTCGCGCATCCCATCCGCCTCGACGGCCGACAGCGTGGAATATCCCGAGACACTGACGACCTTGCCATCTGGCTCGAACGTGACGGTCAGACTCCCCGTATTGCAGAACTCCTGCCGCCGGGTCTCCGCGGCCGCATCGCCATCGATCGCGATTTCGTTGTCGTACGTTTCGTCGTAACTCTCCATCACCGCCGTTGCGGCATCGGCCACGACCGCTTCGGCGGACTCGCCATCGCTCAGATCGAGACTCGGCCCGACGCCTTCTTGCACCTCGGCCACGCTCGGCTCCGTCGCGTTGTCCCCGTCTCCGCACGCCGCGAGCGCGCCGACGCCGCAGCAGATCACCAACACTCCCATACCGATACGCATGCGCATATTTGCCCCTTTCGCGAGTACATCCTATATCGGCACCAGGCCCAGAAAGTTGCCTGAGTCGGCCTGACTTCCTTAGCTGCCCCTCGCCCCGACGGGGGAGGGGCCCCCGCCCATTGGCCGGCGGGCAGGCGCCGTAGGCGGGGGGAGAGGGTCCCCACTGCGATGCACTTAGGCCGCTGTGCGATGGGGGTGGCCGGTCTGGCGCCGGGGGCGGTGGTGATACGCCTGGGGACACCAACGGAATCGGGCGCGTCGCCGGGGAAGGAGCGCATAGACGGGTGGGGGGAGCCACTGCGCGATGGGGTATGAATCCGCGGCGTACGAGCGCTCAACGAGTGCTGCGGCATGCATGGGGATCCAGCGGCTCGGCACTGTCCCGCCCCGCACTCGATGTGCGGCAAAGGCGGGGTCGAGGCGAAACAGCAGGCCGACGGCTCCGAGGATCAGTGTGCCACCGGTCAGCAGTTGCGGCGTGAGCGGCTCACCGAGCAGTCCCACGGCCAACAAGCTGCCGCAGACCGGTTGCAGGAACCACGCGATCGCGATGCTCGAGACTCGCAGTTGCCGCAGCGCGCGCAACCAAAGATACGTTCCGAACGCGGAACATCCGAGGCCGAGGTAGCCGAGCGCCGTCCATCCCTGCCACGAGAGTCCATGGATGTATGCCCATGTGGTCGTGGATTGGAACGGGAGCAGGTACAACGCGGCACAGCCCAGGCACGCGGCGAGCACTTGGGTTGGGGCATAGCGCGCGACGACCGGTTTCAGCAGGACGGCGAGCGTCGCCTCGCAGATCACGGCGATCAAATAGAGACAATTGCCCGCGAGCAACGCACTGTTGCCGCCGCCCGAGAGCGTGAGAAATCCGAGTACGGCCATCCCGAGGGCCATGGCTTGTAACGGACGAATCCCTTCGCGCAAGAAACACGCGGCAAAGACGATCATGGTGATCGGTTCCATCGCGACGATCAGCGCGCCGACGCTGGCCGCAGAGCGTCGCAATGACTCCGCTTGCAGCAGCGAAGCGATCGTGAACGCGAGTGCTGTGGCTAAGGCAATGCGGCCCCACACGGCCCACGGCATCGGTTGGAACCCTCGGCGCCATACGAAGGGGAGGATGACGAGTGCGGCCAACGTATGGCGCATCCACACGAAGGTCAGCGGTGGCAGTGTGTCTGCGGCCACGGCGGTACAAGTCGGCGTGGCGGCGTAGAGGAGATTGAGCAGTAAGAGTAGAGCAATGCTCATGGCAGTCCCCGGCGATTGTTGTGGATGAGCCGGCCAATAGGCCTGTGGACAACTGTTGGCAAATTGATTTTTCTTCGTTGCGGGATGGTTCGATTTTTCAGCGCATATCGTCTCGCCTTTCAATCACTACTTGATGCCCATCGTGCGGAGTGGTCCACAGCGAGGCAGTTTTCCACAATCTCATCCACAGTGTCGGATGAGTCTGGGCAATGGCGTGCGGGCCCGCGCGGATGCCGGGTACCGCACCACCCAAAACGGGTGAGAAATGATCCCTATCAGCTGGGATTTTTTTTAATTCTGAGAATGTGACGTTGCTCGGGATTTGAAACAAAACATAGTCATCATGCGGAGATAAAAAAATGTCTCTCCCGGCCTGTCCCGTGGCACATCGCTTGCTCTTTTTTGCTGCTGGGAGGGTCGATGGACCCGATGTGGAACCAGCAGCAATGCGTGGCGTTGATCCTGGAGCGGGCGGTCCAACTCAGCCAGGGCGACTTGCAAGGCGGTCACCCCGCCGTCCTCAGTTGCGGCGGAATCTTCGTGCCGCGCCCCAGACCGATGAGCATCTCCGATCCCCTCTACCACATCCTCTACACCCCAAACGACCAACAACCCGCCAAGGTTGTCAGCGCGTTGATCACCAAAAATCTGCTCGATGAGATCCTGAACAAAGATCGCGTGAATTAACGGCAGTGCGTACGTTTCGGACGATCGCTCTTACTTCTGCGGTTTCTTGAGGGCGGTGTGCAGCAGCTCCGGAGTCCCGGCCCGGCGGGCGAGCGCGAGCGATGGCGCATCGTGCAGCGGCACGACATAGGCAGTCTTATAGAAACAGGCCCCCCGTTCTGTATAGATAAAGTGATCGAGGTAGCAGTGCCCGTACGGACCCGGCAGCGTGTGGATATGCGGGCGGGCGGGGAGATGTTGAATACGCGAGGCATCCCACGCAACCGATGGATCGCCCTCCACGATGGCCAATTGCGGTTTGACCGCCGCCGTGGCTTGGGCATTGGCCTTATCCACCAGGAGTTCGTACAGGAGCAATTCCCCCGAGGCTCCCGTAAACGGATCATGGAGCACGACGACATCCGCCTTCGCGAAGTCCTCGGCCCGATAGTACTTCTTCCCACTGCGCTGGAACGCAAAGCGGATCGTGATCGGGTGTCCGCGATACGTCACGACGATGCCCCGTTCCCACCCCTCTTCTCCGGTAAAGCGCTGGAGCGGCAAGACGTCGACTTTTTCGAAGAGCGGCTGCCCATCGATCTCGAGTTGAGTGCCAACCTGGAGGTTCCTGACTAGATGGAAAAATGCAAACGGGTCGATCTCTGTCTCGGTGATCCGGACGGTATCGACCTTTCCTTGCTCCACCAGCCGCATCGCGGTGACGAGCGGCGCGATATGACTTCCGGAGGCCGGATAGAGCATTTCCAGGTTCCGGGCCTGAATCGCCGCTGGCAATTGCTGTGCCACGATATCGGCGAGGGCATAAAACGCTTGGACGCTGCGCAGATCGTCCACCTGACGGAGCGGCAGCGCGTCCAACAGCTGGTCGAACGGATGCGGTATGCGATCACGCATGTAATATTGGGTATACTCGGCGCGTCGGGTCTCCCAGTAGTTGGTCAGATACATCTTGGCATCGACAGCGCGCACTTGTTGGGCCGGCAGCGACTCGGCATAGAATGATGGGAAGGCCTTGGGGCGCTGCCGTGCTGCTGCGGCATAGCTCGTTTCTGCAGAGGGCATAAATCGTTGGGCGACAAACAAGGCCTCCGTGCCGGGATCGACGCGAGCCGGGTCGCCGCCTCTTTCCGTTGCATCTCGTTTCCAGAAGCGGAAATGTTCGCGTAGTGCGTTCCCTAATTTCCATTTGAGATTCTTGTCGAGGGCCTGCGGATTGTCTGCGGCAAACCACGCCGTGAGGTCGCGTATCGTCATCCCCTCGAAGCGGCTCACCCGCGAGGGGTCGGCGGCGCGGTCCGGCGGCGGGGGGGCATCCTTATCCTCCTGGCGCCAGGCCTTTCGGGCCTCTTGTCGCCGCACCCCGATGTCATCTTGGGATTCACGAAAATATTCGGTCGGGCTCAACGCGGTAGCGTCGCGCACTTGCCGCGTCTGGTGTTCAGCGGTGTCTGGAGGGCGGGTAGAAATCGGAGGAGCCATGTCGCTTCATCGGCAGCGCGCAGAAAAAGTTGCGTACTTTTTTCAGCGGGCGTGTGTCCGGCGACGCGCATCCGAAGACGTACGCACTTGCGCACGTCTCATCCACTCCAACTCGAGACGCTGCGCAGCGAATCGGGGTAGGGGGCGCGGGCTAGGCCGCGTTCGGTGATGATTGCGGAGATCAGGCTGGCCGGTGTGATGTCGAATGCGGGGTTGTAGATGCCGACTTGTGCCGGTGTGATTTGGGTATGCCCGATGTGCGTAACTTCGCGCGGATCGCGCTCTTCGATTGGGATATGCGCCCCGTCCGTGGTATTCAGGTCGATCGTGGAACACGGCGCCGCGACATAGAACGGGATGTGATGATACTGCGCACAAACCGCCACACTGTAGGTGCCGATCTTGTTCGCGACGTCGCCGTTCGCCGCGACGCGATCTGCGCCGACGATGACTTTATCGATCCGGCCCTGTTGCATCAGGAATCCCGCCGTACTGTCGGTGATCACGGTAATTTGCATCCCGTATTTCTGTAACTCCCAGGCCGTGAGTCGCGAGCCTTGCAAGAACGGACGCGTTTCGTCGACGTAGACATGAATGCGCTTGCCTTCTTCCTGCGCGCGATACAGCACCGCGAGCGCCGTACCGAATCCGGCCGTGGCCAGCGCGCCCGCGTTGCAGTGGGTCAGGATGGTGTCGCCGTTTTTCAGCAACGTGTCGCCGTGCCGCCCGATCGCGAGCGAGGTCTCGAGGTCTTCCTGATAAATCCGCAGCGCTTCGTCTTTCATTGCGGCGACAATTGCGGGCAGACCGTTGTTGCGCATGCCCTGCGAGACGCGAAGCATGCGTTCAATTGCCCAACGGAGATTGATGGCCGTCGGCCGCGTGCCGAGCAACGTTTCCGCCACGCGATGCAGTTTGTCTTCAAACGCGGCGTAGGTGCTGACGCCGATCCCCATCGCGCCGAGCGTCATCCCGAACGCTGCGGCCACGCCGATCGCCGGAGCGCCGCGCACCACGAGGTCGCGAATCGCATCGGCGACGCCTTTGTAATCGCCGCAGCTGAGATAAACTTCTTGCAGCGGGAGTTTGCGTTGGTCGAGCAACAGGACTTTGTCGCCTTGCCATTCGATCGGTTTGATTAACGGAATCATCGCTCAGCCCAATTTCTTTTTGAGAAGTGCTTGCAACAGTTGCGGATTCGCTTGCCCCTTCGTCTGTTTCATCACTTGGCCGATGAAAAACGCCAACAAATTCGTCTTGCCCGCGCGATACGCCGCCACATTGGCCGCGTTGGCGGCCAAGATCGCGTCGATCACCGGTTCCAACGCGGCCGGATCGCTGACTTGCTTCAGTCCTTGCTGCTGAATGATCGTCTCGGGATCGGCGCCGTCTTGATACATGACTTCAAACACGCCCTTCGCCATTTTTCCGGTGATCGTCCCGTCTTCAATGCGTTTCACTAAAGTGGCCAAATGCGCCGGCGTGATCTTAGCCTGCGCGATGTCGAGGTTGGCGGCATTTAGTCGCCCTTGCAGTTCGGACGTGATCCAGTTGCACAACGCCTTCGGGCTCGCGTGATGGCCGATGGCGGCTTCGAAGAAATGCGCCACCTGTTGGTCGGCCGTCAACACGCGGGCGTCGTATTCGCTGAGTCCCAACGCGCGCACGTAGCGTTCCATTTTTTGCTGCGGCAGTTCGGGCAGCGCACCCCGAATGGCTTCCAACCACGCGGCCTCGACCTGGAGCGGACACAAGTCGGGGTCGGGAAAATAGCGATAATCGTGTGCCTCTTCCTTGCTGCGCAACGATGCGGAGCGTCCGGCAGCCTCGTCCCAGAGCCGTGTTTCCTGTTCCACGCGTCCGCCGGCCTCGAGGACTGCGATTTGGCGCTGCATTTCGTAAGTAATCGCGTGTTCCAAGAAGCGAAACGAATTGAGATTCTTCAATTCCGTGCGCGTGCCGAACGCCTTGCTGCCGACCGGCCGCATCGAAATATTCGCGTCGCAGCGCAGCGACCCTTCTTGCATGTTCCCGTCGCAGATGCGGAGGTACATCAGGATATTGCGCAACTGTTTCAGATACGCCGTGGCCTCCGCCGTGGAGCGCAAGTCCGGCCCGCTGACGATTTCAATCAGCGGTACCGACGAGCGATTCAGATCGACATGGCTGTACCGATCGTGCGCGTCGTGCAGCAGCTTGCCCGCGTCTTCTTCCATATGGATGCGTTGGATCGTGATCCGCTTCGTGGCGCCGTCGAGGTCGCAATCCAAAAACCCATGTTCGCACAGCGGACGTTCATATTGCGAGATCTGATAGCCCTTCGGGAGATCGGGATAGAAATAATTCTTCCGCGCAAAGACACTGCGCGGCGCGATCGTGCACTGCAACGCCAATCCGGCGCGAATCGCAAACTCCACGGCCGTGCGATTCAGGACCGGCAACGCCCCGGGCTGCCCGGTGCAGACCGGACAGATGTTCGTATTCGGCGGCGCGCCGAACGTGGTCGGACAGCCACAAAAGAGCTTACTCTGCGTCAGCAACTGCGCGTGGACTTCTAATCCGATCACGGGTTCGTAATTCATATCGACTTCGTCCCTACGTTCGGTCGGCGCGTATGCCACGTTTGTTGCTGTTCATACGTGTGTGCGACGCGCAGCAGCGTGGCCTCGTCGAGGTGGCGCCCCATGATTTGCAAACCGATCGGGAGTCCGGCCGGGGTGAAGCCGCACGGGAGCGAGATCCCCGGGAGCCCGGCCAAATTGCACGAAACGGTGCAGATGTCCGCCAAATACATTTGGACCGGATCGTCGAGTTTTTCCCCGAGTCGAAACGCGGTGGTCGGCGTGGTCGGGGTGCAAATGACATCGACGTGTTCGAACGCGGCCTGAAAGTCACGCGCGATCAACGTGCGGACGCGTTGCGCTTGTTGGTAATACGCGTCGTAGTAACCGGAGCTGAGCACGAATGTGCCGATGATCAAACGCCGTGTGACTTCGGGACCGAAGCCCTCGCTGCGGCTGTTGAAGTAGAGATCGTGTAAGTCTTCGCCGTGCGTGGAGCGATAGCCGTAGCGGACGCCATCGTAGCGGGCCAGGTTGGCGCTCGCCTCCGCCGGGGCGATAATATAGTAACAAGGGACGGCGTATTTGGTGTGCGGCAAGTGGATCGGTGTGAGCGTGGCGCCCATTTCGGTGAGCACGCCGAGTGCGGCCCGCACCGCGGACTCGACTTGGGCATCCGTCCCGCTGCCGAAATATTCCTCTGGGACGCCGATGCGTAACCCTTTCACGCCTTGCGTCAGCGCGGCTTGATAATCCGGCACTGGAACTGCGAGCGACGTGGAATCGGCCGGATCATGTCCGGCGATTGTCTGGAGCAGCACGGCTGCGTCTTCCACGGTATGGGTCATCGGGCCGATTTGGTCCAGCGACGACGCGAAGGCCACGAGGCCGTATCGACTGACGCGTCCGTACGTCGGTTTCAATCCGACGATGCCGCAAAACGATGCCGGTTGGCGGATCGAGCCGCCGGTGTCGCTCCCCAACGCGCCGGCGCACAACTCGGCAGCGACGGCCGTCGCGGAGCCGCCGCTCGAACCGCCCGGTGTGCGTTCCACGTCCCACGGATTGCGTGTGACGCCGAACGCGGAGTGTTCGGTGGATGCGCCCATCGCGAATTCATCCATGTTGGTCTTGCCGAGGATCACCGCGCCGGCATCGAGCAGCCGTTGTACCGCCGTGGCGGTGAACGTCGGGCGAAATTGCGCAAGCATTTTCGATGCGCAACTGGTCGGCAGCCCCGGGACGTGCATCACGTCTTTGATCGCGAGCGGGACGCCGGTCAGCGGCGTGAGGTTTCGCCCGCTGCGCCGTTGTTCATCGGCCTGCCGCGCCTGTTGCAGCGCCAAATCGCCGGCGGTCGTGAGGTAGGCATTCAATTCCGGGTTATGGGCGTGCATCGCCGCCAAATAGGCCTCGGTGAGCGCGACGCTGGTCCGCTCTCCGGTGGCGAGTTGACGGCTACATTCGGCAATCGTGGTCATTCGATTACTTTCGGGACCGCAAAATAGCGGCCATCCTGAGCTGGCGCTTGGGCCAGAATCGCCTCGGCCTGGGTGCACGTGTGAATGACATCCGGACGCAGCGGCGTTCCGTCCGCGCGTTGGTCCGACATCGGTGGGACGTCGTGCGTCGGCACGGCGTTTAATTGTTCGACGAATTCGAGAATCGTCGCGCACTGTGCGGCGTAGCGATCCAATGCAGTCGCGTCGAGTCCGAGCCGCGCCAGTTGCGCAGCGTGTTCGATCAGTTGTTTGGTCTCAGGGGCCATAAAGTGATTAATGATGCGTGTGCCGGTAACATGTGGGCGGCTACCGTGGCAAGATGATTGAGCAGCGCGCCCGATTCGTGTACAAGCAGCGGATGGACACGACCCCACTCTGGTTTCCGTATCTGTTAGTTGGCCTGTTTGGTCTCTGTATCGGGAGTTTTCTCAACGTCTGCATCGTGCGGATTCCCCACGACCAATCGATCCATCGTCCGCGTTCGCACTGTCCGCAGTGTCGCGCGCCGATTCGCTGGTTCGACAACATCCCGGTGTTCAGTTTCCTGCTGCTGTGGGGGCGGTGTCGTCAGTGTCGCGCGCCGATCAGTTGGCGCTACCCGTTGGTGGAACTCTTGACCGCCGCAGCTGCATTGGCCGTGTTCTTCAAGTTTCCTGAACCGCTCCCGTGGGCGATCTGGTTCTTTCTGTTCATTGCGCCGCTGATCGCGATCACATTCATCGACTTGGAACACTTGATCATCCCGGACGCGTTTTCGCTCTCAGGGATCATCCTCGGACTGGCGGCGCGTCCGATCTTGGCGGTGGAAGGCCAGCGCCTCGATGCACTGCTCGACGGCCTGATCGGCGTAGTGGTGGGCGGCGGATTCCTCTGGCTCGTGGCCGCGGTCTACGAGCGGTTGCGCAAACAGGAAGGCTTGGGCGGCGGCGACGTCAAATTGATCGCGATGCTCGGCGCGTTCCTCGGCTGGAAGGCAGTGCTGTTTATCTTGTTAATGAGCTCGTTGCTCGGTTCGCTGGTCGGCGTGGTCGTGATCGCGATCTTACGCAAGGGCCTGCGCTTCGCGATCCCCTTCGGCCCCTTCCTCGCCGTGGCCGGAATCCTCTACCTCTTCTTCGGCGAGACCTTAGTGACGTGGTATCTGAGCTTCTATGTTTAGGGCGTGTTTGCAAAATCGCCTTTAGTGTCCAGTTCCCGGGAGGGGCGCGAGGGGAACCTGCGGGCCGTTCGCCTCGCGTTACGGCGCTCGGCTCACTGAGACCTCGCTCGGTCGAGCTTCAACCCCATAGTGCTCTGTCAAAGAACGGAAACGCGTTGCGTTTCCGACATGACTGCCGCGGACCATGCCATCGCTCCGCGATGGCGTCCTTACCCGCTCAGACTCGCCCGCAGGCCCCCCTCGCGCCCCTCCCGGAACCGTGTTCCCCTCTGGATGTTCGATTGCGCGTGGTTGTCCATTTGATGAACAACGACGGGGAGACTGCCCGTGTTCTCGCCGGGCGGAGGCGCCAGGGGTCCCCAGGGGCTCCCGGAGCCGTTTTCTCCTTGCGTTATCTCATGACAAAAACGGTGAGGGCGAGCGCGCGGCCGCTCGATGCGGCCGCGATAGCGTACCCTGGGGATCCCTGGCGCCTCCGTCCGGCCCCCGGAACAAGCACTGACTACTGGAACGTGGAGTGCGCCCCAGAACCCGCACTCCTTCAGCACTATTGCAAACCCTCCTTTATCTAATGATAGACCGAGTTGTTCACATGGCTGATAATTACGCATAATATATATATAATTAAATTTCATTTCATAACCTCTTAGCTGCCATTTAGACAAAAATTTCACTTCTCTGAGCTTGACGGTGGATAACAATTCGCCCATAATGACACCTATGTCCGGTGCAGGTCAGTTCCCTAACAATCTCAAGAAGTTTCGCGAAGAGCTCCTAATGAGCAAGGCCGAATTGGCCCGCAAGGCCGGCGTCTCCGTTCTGACCATCGACCGCGTCGAAGCTGGTTATCCGTGCCGCCTCGACACCATGCGCAAGATCCTGATCGCCCTCGGCCTCCAACTCACCGACCGCCCCCGCGTGTTCCCAGTCCAGATGGCGTAGTGCAACGAAATACATCGCAGGGGGACAGGTACCTTGCGATGGCTGTCAATGCTGGATCCGACGGTACCTGTCCCCCTGCGATGCATATATTGGGGGGTGTGTGAAAACTGCGTTGACACGAGTTGAGTCGCAGAATAGCGAGCTGCGTATCATTTCCACGACACCCGTTCACTGGGAGGACCTATGAGCACCATGGCAGTTGCGATGACGGCGGCGAAGCAATTGGGGGAGTGGGCGACGGGGCTGTTTCTGTTTGGTTCCGAACCGTTGCAGTTTGAGCCGGAGCGAGTGGCGACCAAAACGTACGATCACCTCGACTTCAATTGCGATGGGGTTTGGGATCGGGTCATTGTGGAGGAGTTTGCAAATTGCGAGGTCCGCACGTCCATCGAGATCGCGGACCCGACGGCGCCGGCCAAGGCGTTGGTGCGGAAGGCCGTGGACGGAGTCCCCGCCCGCGTGGTCTTTCAAGATGAATTGGGCGATGCGTTAGTCGGGTGGCACCGGACGCAGGCCGACACGGGAGTGCAAATCGGCGATTGGGTGCCATTGGCCGGGGCACCGTGGTTTGCGCGTTCCGTCGAGGTGTATGCGGACGCGTTGGAGACGACGGCGCCTGGATGCTACCCGGAGTCGTCGATCTATTTTTCCCTGCAGGATGCCATGCTCTCTCCGTATGATATTCGAATCGTCGCGCAGCGGGAGATCGCGGCAATGGTCCCGCAGGAAGATTTCAATGCGTCCGTGGTGCGACTCGTGGCATGCAGCCGTCCCAATGCGTCGATCTGGTCCTGTTTTTCCGTGAAGCAACACGCGTCGCCGGAGGCCGTTGCTGTTGCGAACAGTGCCGACATCTTGATGGCGCGGGAGCAGCCGTCCTTGAACACGTTGCGCGACTATTGGCAGGCCCCGCGGCATGATCGCGCGACTATTGCACAGGCGCTGGATAACACGGTGCGGAGCGGCGTGAATCTTTGGTGGGAAGGCTGGGATGGACTCGGTCCCACGCCGCTGGGGAGCGCGATCTACAGCGTCCTGGGGGCCTATTACGGCCTGGACCGCCAAACGATCGAACGGATCCGCCTTGAATTGTCCCGCTCGCCTGGTTTGCCGCCCCGGTCGTAAGTACGGCGTCACACTTGACCCTGGCCGGGCAGGGCAGGCATACGTCGGCGATGCTGCGTTTTCTTACTGCCGGTGAATCACACGGGCCGGCGCTCACGGTGATTATTGAAGGGATGCCGGCCGGCGTGCCGTTGCGGGCCGACGCGATCGATGCGGACTTGCGCCTGCGGCAACGAGGACATGGGCGCGGCGGGCGGATGCAGATCGAGCACGACACCGTCGAGATCCTCGGCGGGGTGCGGCACGGCGCGACGATCGGGTCTCCGCTCGCGTTGCTGATTCGGAATCGCGACTTCGCCAATTGGCGGGACGCGATGGTCGTGGAGGGCAACAGTGCGGATGCCGTGATTGCCGCGCGTGCGGTGCATTGCCCGCGCCCTGGTCATGCCGATCTCGCGGGTGGACTCAAATACGATGTTCATGATCTGCGCAATATCGTGGAGCGCGCGAGTGCTCGCGAAACGGCGGCGCGCATGGCCGCGGGGAGCGTGGCGCGCGTGTTGTTGCGCGAGTTCGACATCGAGGTGCACGGACAAGTGCGCCAAATCGGCAGCGTAGTCGCAGCGGCCGGGGCGGTCGTGTCATCTGACGATCCTGGTTGGGCAGCGGCGGCCGCGTCGCCGGTCCGCTGCGCCGACGCGCAAGCGGGGGCGGCGATGGTGGCGCTGATCGATGCGGCGCGCTTCGCGAAAGAGACGGTCGGCGGCGTTTTTGAGATTCATGCGTTCGGCGTGCCGCCGGGGCTCGGGAGTCATGTGCATTGGGATCGGCGACTCGATGGCTTGTTGGCGCAGGCCCTGATGAGCATTCCCGGCGTCAAGGGCGTCGAAATCGGTCTCGGATTCGCGCAAGCGGCACTGTATGGCAGTAAAGTGCATGACGCGATCGCGTGGGGCAATGCAGCGGCGACCGTGCCGTGTCAGCGGCTGACGAATCACGCCGGCGGGCTGGAAGGGGGCATCAGCAACGGCGAACCGATCGTGCTGCGCGCGGTGATGAAGCCACTCGCGACCGTGATGCAGCCTCTGCCGTCGGTCGATCTGCGGACCAAAGTGGCTGCGGAGGCCCATTTGGAGCGCTCCGATATTTGTGTGGTCCCGGCCGCGTCGGTGGTCGGGGAAGCGATGGTCGCGTGGGTGCTCGCAGCGGCACTGTGCGAAAAATGCGGCGGCGACACGTTGGTTGAAATGCAACGTAACTATCGCGGCTATCTGGCGCAACTCGCCGAGTATTGAATCTCATGGGACATTGCATCCTCACCGGATTTATTGCGACCGGCAAGACGAGCGTTGGCAAGCTCGTGGCTGCCACGTTGCGCTGTCCATTTTATGATTTGGATGCCGCCATTGTGCTGGCTACGGGGCGTGCGGTCGCGGAGATTTTTGCCAACGACGGCGAGGCCGTCTTTCGCGCGTTGGAGCGGACGCACTTGCCGCGACTGTTATCGGCGCCGACGGGAGTGATTGCGACTGGCGGCGGCACGGCGCTCGACCCGCAGAACGTCGCGCGGATGTCGGCGGCCGGTCGTGTGATAGCCCTCAACGCGGCGCCGCATCTGGTGTGGGAACGGCTCCGCGCGGAATCCCCGCCCACTGCGCGGCCGTTACTCCCGGCGCCGTTTGATGCCGCGCAAGTGGCGCGGCTCTGGGAGACACGCGCGCCGAGCTATGCGCAATTCCCCGATCAGCTCGATACGTCAGACGTTACTCCGGCCGACGTGGCCGCTTGCGTCGTGGAAATGCTGCGCGGAGTGGCTGCATGACTCGTCCAACGGTCATCCGCGTGACGGCAGGGCCGGATCGCTACCCGGTGGTCGTGACGCGCGGCCGACTGTCGGCGTTGGCGGCGTGGGCGCGGGTGTGGCGGCCGTGTCGGCGCGCCGTGATCGTGAGTCATCGCGGATTGCGGCGACGCTTCGGGTCGCAGCTCCAAGCGGCGTTGCGAGCGTCCGGATTGCAAGTCGGATGGTGTCTGATCCCGGAAGGGGAGCGGAGCAAATCGCTCGATATGGTGGCGAGGCTCTATGCGCAGTGCGCAGCGCAGGCCGTGGATCGACAGACGCTGCTCGTGAGTCTCGGCGGCGGCGTGGTCGGAGACATCGCGGGTTTCGTGGCCGCGACGTATTTGCGCGGACTCCCGTGGGTGGCGGTGCCGACGACGTTAGTGGCCCAACTCGATAGCGCGATCGGCGGCAAAGTCGGCGTCAATTTGCCGAGCGGGAAAAACCTCGTCGGGGCTTTTTATCAGCCGTGGCTGGTCTATTGCGACTTGCACTTGTTGCGGACGTTGCCGCCGGAGCGATGGCGCGAGGGGTTGGTGGAGGCGCTGAAATGCGGGATCGTGGCGGATCCGACGTTGTTTCGCGTGGCGCAGCCGCCGCTTGCCTCGCGCAATCTTTTATCGGTAGTATGCCGCGCCGCACGCGTGAAGGCCCGGCTGGTGGCGCAAGACCCGTATGATCGGCGGGGAATGCGGGCTTGGTTGAACTTGGGCCACACGATCGGGCATGCATTGGAGCGGGCCGGCGGATATCGGCAATGGTCGCATGGCGCGGCGGTGGCGGCAGGATTGCGGGCCGCCGCGCGCTTGTCGATACGGTGGGGATATTGTGATGCGGCAGTCGTCGACTGCGTGGAAACGGCGCTTGATCGATTGCACATGCGGCGGCCGTTGCCGCGGTTGGCGCGGAACGCGTGGGAGCGGTTGCTGCGGGGCGAAAAGAAACGGTCTGGGGAGACGGTGCATTTTGTGGTGATGCGTGCTATCGGCCAGGTCGCTGCGCATCCGATCACGATACGCGACTTGGCGACAGCGATAACGGATCTCTGATGATGAACTTAGGCACGTTGCATCCCGATTTAGTGAATAACACGCTCTTCCTGCAGTATTATCAACGCTGGCAGAGTCAGCAGCAGTCGGTCGCATTTGTCGGCGTGGCGGATCTGTTGTTCGCGTACGGTTGTTTTCAAGAAGCGATTCGGGTCTGCGAGGAAGGCTTGCGCCACAACCCGCACCTGGTCTCCGGTCGACTGATCTTGGCGCGCGCGCTGGAAGCGACGCAATGCTACGACGCCGCCAAACGAGTGGTCGAAGAGATCCTCGAAAGGGCGCCGAATAATGCGGAAGCGAAGACGTTGCACACCTACCTCGGCCGTGCGCCGCTGCCGGTGGTGGTACCGTTACCTGCGACGCCGGCCGTTGCGCCAGCGCCTCGTTCCGCCATTCAGCCGGAACGTGCGGCGCCAGCGGCTGCGGTTGAGCAGGGCTTCAGCAATCCGTGGGCGACGCTCACGATGGCGCGCTTGTATGCGCAGCAAGGGCTTCGCGCGGAGGCGTTGAAGACCTATGAAGCGATCGTGCAGCGCGAGCCGGACAATCAAATGGCCAGACAGGAGCTGCAACAATTACGCGTCCAAGCTCCCGCTACGTACGGAAGTGAGGCCCCGCGTGCGCACTGACGGCGTGGCGTTACAGGGGCTCACGTACCCTCCGCCTGCGGCTGCGGGCACTTCCTCGGCGACCCGCTACGCGGGTCCCCCGCCTCGGGCGTCGCATCCCCTTGGTACGGCAAAGCCACTGGAGCCTCCCCCTCAACGCCGCTGTGCGGCTGATCGGAGTCTCACGACGCGGCTGCTGGTGTTGCACGGTCCGTTGCTCGATCACTTAGGCACGCGGGAACCCGCGCTGTATGGACATCTGACGTTGGCTGTGTTGAATGCCCGCATTGCTGCGCAGGCGGACGCGTTGGGAGTTGGCGTGGACTGTGTCCACTGCCCGACCGAAGACGCGTTGGTTGCAGGGATCGTTGCCGCGCCGACGCACGCGGACGCGCTGATCCTGAATCCGGGACCGCTGACGCATACCAGCGTCGCAGTGCGTGACGCCGTGGCGCTATTGTTGATGCCGGTCATTGAAGTCCATTTAACAAATATCGCCGCGCGGGAACCGTTTCGTCACTATTCCGTCGTGGCGCCGATTGTAGCCGGCACGATCGCCGGACTCGGGCCCGCGGGCTATGAAGCCGCTGTCGTGGCCGCCGTACGGTTGTTGGCAGAACGCGCAGAAGGGCGGACGTGATGTCCGAACAACCGACTAAAGACCAACTCTTGACCGCGGCGCAGCGACTCTTGGAAGAGGGCCGCTATGAACGCGCTATTCATGAGTATCAGCGCATCTTGACGATGGACCCGAAAGACCAGCGCGTGCGGTTGCGGTTGGCGGAACTCTACATCAAACAAAAGCAAGTGGGATTGGCGGCGAAGGCGTTCCAGGAAGTCGCCACGGCCTATGTCGCCGAGGGGTTTTATTTAAAGGCGGTGACGGTCTATAAAAATCTGCTGCGTGTCGATCCGTCGCGGCACGACGTGAATTTGGCATTGGCCGAATTGTACGAAAAGATGGGCCTGAATCAGGACGCGATTCATCAATATCAAATCGTGTTACGGCGCCATGAACAAAAAGGTCAAGCGGCGGATGCGCTGGAGTTGCGGCGACGGATCGTGGCGCTGGATCCGGAACAACTGACGAACCGCGTGCGTCTGGCCGAGGCGTATCAGCTGCGCGGCGACGAAGCAGCGAGCATGCGAGAGTATGAATCCATTGCGGAGCGGCTGCACGAAAAAGGGACCGAGGCGCAGCAAGTCGAGCTCTATGAAAAAATTCTGAGTCGTCGGCCAGATCATCTGGAACTGTTGCGGCGGCTGTGTCGGATCTACGCAAAGCAGCGCGAGTGGCGGAAGGTGCTGCACTGGCTGACGCATGGGGCGAAGCTCGTGGCGCAGGATGCGGAATTGCTGCGGCTGTTGGCGGAGGTCCACGCGAAGCTGAATCAAATCGAGTCGGCACGCAGCAAATGGCGAGAGTTGGCCGAACTCCACGTGGGGCAGGGCGATCCGGACGCCGCGCTCGTCGCGTATGAAGAAGTGCTGTTGTTGGCGCCGGAAGAGGCGACGGAGTTGACGGAAGCGGTCGATCGCGTTGTGCCGGGCGGGATGGTGCAGCTGTTGGCGCGTGTGGAGGAACGGCGGCAGCAGCAACTGCAAGAAGAAACGGCGCCGGAAGTCGCGCCGGCTCCGGCAGTGAACCAGCATATACAACAAGTCGAGGCGCGGGCGCGGGCCGGTGCATCGCGGCGCAGTGTGGCGCCGGTCGAGCCGCCGCCGACGGAAGAGGATCTGGCCGGTTTGCGGCAACGCGCGGAGGCAAGTCTCCAATTGGGGCAGGCGTATCTGCAAATGGCGATGGCCGACGAAGCGCGCGTGGAGTTTCAGAAGGCATTAGCGTCATATCGTCGCATCGCGTCGCTGGAGGGAAGTGCGACCTTGCAAGAGACGATCGCTCGGTTAGAACGGCTGCTTAGCCCCACTACGGAATCTCAGTAATCACGGGGTCGTTGTCGGCCCGCATGCGGTAAAAAATAAATGTGGGGCGTCCGTCGTCGTAGCGCGGGACGTCGGGCATTACGACGAGTTGAACGGGCGCCAAGGTCGGGAAATCCTCGTCGCCGGGTCCGCAGGCCGCCGGGAGGGTGTCGCCGTGCGCGACGAGCAGGATATTCAAGCACGCCCATTCCTCGTCGGTTGGGGAACGAAATGCGAATGCACCGTGTGTCGGATCGTCCGCGCTGCCGTCGTACATCGCTGCGGCAGTGAGGACGGCTTGGTCATATGCGAGTTGGAATTCTTCCGACAGAAAGCCGCGTGCCTCGGCGTGTTCATAGAGCTCGTGATTCGGATCGTCCGGGTCGACTGGAGAGAATTGGTAACTGGTGGCGGTGTGGGCTGTGATCACGGCCTCGTACGCGGACGCGGGCGGATCGGCGTACAGTAACTCGGCATCCGCGACGAAGAGTCCGGGATCGCCGCTCGAACCGATCAGTCCGACGCGGTTGCGAATCACGGCGGCCAGCGCGCTGCCGGTGGGGCTTCGACTGTCGCGTTCCACATGGCCTGCGGTTTGGTGTGCGCCGTGCAATAACAAGTTTTGCGCCTCGGCTACTAAGATTTGGATCACGGCTTGCGGCGGGACCGTGACGGCGATGCTTGGATCGCGTTCGGTTCCGTCGAGTTGTATCCGAATCGTCACGGCGCCGGGGCGTTGCGGAATCAGCCAAGCGCCGCGCCCTTGCAGGAAATCCGCGAATCCAGGACGCGGCAACAGGCCGACGACTTTCGGATTGCTGCTGAAGAGGCGGAAATCGGTCGCGGTCGTGGTGTTCGCGAGTTCCGGCCGCTCCGCTAACAGCAGTTCGTCGCGGCCCGGTGCTACCCCGCCTAGGGCCAGCGCATAACGTTCCGCGGCCTCGATCCGCGGTTCGGTGCTGGGGAGCAGTTCATCCGGCGTCGTTTCCGTTTCGCTCGCGCTGCTGTGCAGAAAGCGGAGTGGCGAGAGTGGGCCGCACGCCATCGCGCCGAGCAGGATGACGAGCGGCAACGTGCGACACACTTTCCCGGTGAGATTGACAAGCATATCGATTGCGCCTACCTATCACACCCCATCATGAAAATCACTACTGTCAAAGGGATGCACGACATCACGCCTCCGGAAACGGCCATTTGGTGCCGCTTAGAGGGGATCGCCCGCCATTTATTCGAGCGGTACGGGTTCGCGGAAATGCGCACCCCGATCGCCGAACGGACGCCGTTGTTTGTCCGCGGTGTCGGGGCCAGCACCGAGCTCGTGCAAAAGGAAATGTATACGTTCGTCGACCAAGGGGGCGAGGAACTGACGCTCCGGCCCGAAGGGACGGCGCCCGTGGTCCGGTCGTATATCGAACATGGATTGTATCAAGCGGATCCGTTAGCAAAACTTTATTACTTCGGACCGATGTTTCGTCGGGAACGGCCGCAAAAGGGGCGCTTCCGGCAGTTTCATCAAATTGGTGTGGAGCTCCTCGGGACGGCCCATCCGGCCGCCGATGCCGAAGTGATCGTGATGGCGATGCGGTTGTGCGAGACGCTGGGGTTGCGCGATTTGCGGTTGGAAGTGAATTCGCTCGGCTGTGCGGACTGTCGTCCGAAATATCAGCAATCGCTCGAGACGTTTCTCGGCCAAGTGGTCGGGCAGTTGTGCGAAGACTGCCAACGGCGCGTGCGCACCAATCCGATGCGAATCTTCGATTGTAAAAATCCACAATGCCAGCAAGCGCTGATGGAGGCGCCGACCGTGCAAGATTTTTGGTGCGACGCGTGCGGCGAACACTTCCGCCAAGTGTGCGAAGGGCTCGAGGCCGTGCAAGTGACGTATTGGTGCAACCACCGCATCGCCCGCGGCCTCGATTACTACATGCGCACCGCGTTCGAAATCGTCTCCCACAGCCTCGGCGGGGCGCAAAATGCGCTCTGCGGGGGCGGTCGCTACGACGGCCTGGTCCGCGATTTAGGCGGGCCGGATGTCCCCGGTGTCGGATTTGCGATCGGCATAGAACGTCTGCTCCTGTTGATGGAGCAACCGCTGGCCGTTGCGCGGTTGCCTCGCGCCATTTTCGTGGCGGCGTTAGGGCCGGAGGCGCGGCGCTTAAGTATGCCGCTGATGGCGATGCTGCGCGATCGCGATTGGATCGTGGAGTGGGATTACGAAGATCGTTCGCTGAAGTCACAGCTGAAGCGCGCGGATCGATCGGGGAGTCGCTATGTCGTGATCGTCGGCGACGACGAATTAAGCGCGGCGAAGGCCGTCGTCCGTGACATGGAAACAAAACAGCAAGCCGACGTCGCGCTCGATCAACTCGTCCATTATTTCGCCGATCTCGGAGGGGTGGCCGCATGATGCAGCGGACGCATCACTGCAGTGCGTTGCGCGCCGCTGACCTCGGTGCGAGTGTTGTCCTGATGGGATGGGTCGATACGCGACGCGATCACGGCGGCGTGGTGTTTTTTGATCTGCGCGATCGGGAAGGGATCACCCAAGTCGTCATCGATCCGCAGCAAGTGCCGGCATTGGAAACGGTCGCGCGGACGCTGCGGTCGGAATTTGTCGTCGTCGTGCAGGGAATCGTGAGCGCGCGTCCGGACGGGATGACGAACCCCAAGTTGGCCACCGGTGCGATCGAAGTGCGGGCGCTGCAGTGCGAGGTCCTGAACGCAGCGAAGCCGCCGCCGTTTGAGATCGGGGAAGCCACGACGGCGGCGGAAGAGACGCGGCTCAAATATCGCTTCCTCGATCTGCGTCGGCCGCCGATGCAACGAATGCTGCGGCAACGACACGTCGCCGCGCAAATCGCACGGCGCTATCTGGCGGAGCACGGCTTTATCGAAGTGGAGACGCCGGTCCTGACGAAGAGCACGCCGGAAGGGGCGCGCGACTTTCTGGTGCCGGCGCGCCAAACCCCGGGAAATTTTTACGCACTGCCGCAGTCGCCGCAGCTCTTCAAACAATTGCTGATGGTCGCCGGTCTGGAGCGCTACTTCCAAATCGTCCGCTGTTTTCGTGACGAAGACTTGCGCGCCGATCGGCAACCGGAATTCACGCAAATCGATATTGAAGTCTCGTTCCTGCCGCGCGACCCGTTCCTCGATCTGTGCGAGGGGCTCGTTGTGGCGCTGTGGCGCGAGGTGCTGGGCGTGGAACTGCGGCGACCATTCGATCGCCTGAGTTATGCGCAAGCTCTCGGCGCATACGGCACCGACGCCCCCGACCGCCGCATTCCGTGGCAGTTGGTCGATTGCACCGACGCCTTTCGCGGCAGCGAATTCCGTGCCTTTGCCGAAGCCGTCGCGGCGGGCGGGATCGTGAAGGCCCTCACCATTCCCGGCCACAGCGCGCATTTCAGCCGCGCGGTCCTGGACGGCTTGCCGGAGCTCGTCGCGCCGTTCGGCGCCAAAGGCGTGTTACCGATCCGCTGCGACGCCGACGGTAAATGGAATTCGCCATTGGTAAAATTCTTCAACGAAGACGCGCGGGCCGCATTAGGACATACGTTGGGCGTCGTGCCCGGATCCGTCACGCTGTTCGTCGCGGGACCGTTCAAGGTCGTCAATCAATCGCTCTCGCTGCTCCGACTCCATTTCGCCAAAGCGCTGATTCCGCCGAACCCCGACCACTACGACTTCTGTTGGGTCCTCGATTTCCCGTTGTTCGAATGGGACGACACGGAGCAGCGCTTCGTCGCCGTGCACCACCCATTCACCGCGCCGCACCCGGACGACTTGGAACATTTAGCCAACGATCCCGGACGTTGTCGCGCGCAGGCCTACGACTTGGTGCTGAACGGGAGCGAGATCGGCGGGGGATCGATCCGGATTCATCGCACCGATGTCCAATCCCGTGTATTTGAAATCCTGCAGATCGCTGCGGCCGAGGCGCAGGAAAAATTCGGCTTCTTGCTCGACGCGCTCAGCTACGGCGCGCCGCCGCACGGCGGTATCGCGTTCGGATTCGACCGCCTGATGACGATCCTGACCCACGCCTCGTCGATTCGCGACGTGATCGCGTTCCCGAAGACCGCGCGCGGCTACGACCTGATGGTCAACGCCCCCAGCCCCGTCAACCCACAACAGCTGACGGAGCTGGGATTGCGGTTGAAACCCTAGAACTCATTCGACCGTAATCAAATACACGGCGTCCTGAAAATCGGCCGCCGGACTGTTCGGATTCGACTGCATATTCACGCCTAATTCGCTCAGTACAATCGCCTGATTCGCGGAGAGGCTGACTTTGCCGGTCTGCTGATTTAAGTATCCGGCGATACATTGTGTGACCGGTTTTTGCCCGCCGAATCCGGCCAACGGCGGCGGCGTGTCGCCGTTCACCAGCGTTTTGATCTGCGCCGTATTTCTGGAATCGTATGTGGCATTATATTTCGTGACCCCGTTCTGGACGTATTTCGCGTTCGACTTCAGCACATAGGTGTTTCCGGCGCCGCTATTCGTGACATAGCTCTGTCCCCCATTCACGGCGACATTCGCTCCGTTGAAGAGCGCCACCCAGTTATAGTTGTTGCTGTTCCCGACGCGTGTGCCGATCCAGCCCTTTACCGGAATCGGCGGCCCGTTGGCGCCGTAGGTGATCTGGGCACACAACGAATTCACGGTCACTTGCTTGTTCGCCTGGACGACGAGCGTCCCGTTGTTGACACTGAACCCTGATGGGCCCGGGGGCGGTGGCGGATTTCCGCCGCCATTGCCGGGGTCGATGAAGCTCTTAGTCACGGTGCTGCCGTCCGAGAGATAGAGCATGATCGTGTAGGTCTTCCCGGCCGTAATATTGCCGTTGAACTCGATCTTATTGATCGGTTCCGGGACGCCGGCTCCCTTGCTCAACGTGTAATCGGCCGCGTCGATGGTCGCGCCGGAGGCGTAGCCGGCGGGGTTGTCGTACGCTGTAAAGAGCGGGCTACCTTGGATTTGCAGCTTGATCGTCTTTTCGCCGAGATTCGGCGCCCACGTGATTTGCCACATCGTGACCACCGATTGCGTGAGGCAGTTGCGGACCAGTTTGAGCCCTTCCAGATTCGGACCGGCGGAGTGGCCTTGGGAGACGTCGAGATCGGTGCAATCCTTGCCGAACTGCGTGTTGACCGCGAAGTTGCGCTTCACGGTGCCGACCGTGCCGACCGAGACGAGTTGCCCGGAATTGGGGACGGTCGTGATGGTAAAATTCCCCTGCGCGAGCGGAAAGTTGGCGACGACCGGGTTTACGCCAAGATCGATCCGGTTCTTCGCGAACTCGACGCCGGCCTGCGCAAGGGCGTATGCCTGTTCGCTGTTGTGCGAAATGGCCCGCGTCTCTTCCGTGGTCGAGACGACGGAGACGGCCGTCGCGCCCAAGCCCCCGAGCAGGAGCAGACCGATCATCGCGGTCAACGCGGCGGAACCACGTTGTGAAAAGAAGGTTTTCATAATCTGCCATCCTCCTTGTGATGGCGACTGTACTCCTGTTGTTTACTGGATCTGCACGTATCCGGTACTGTTCACGGTCACCGACTTCGTTTGTCCCGTCATTCCGATGATAATCGGTGTTCCCGATCCGATCACCGGTTGGCCGAAGCGATTGAATTCGACTTGATAATTGTTCGCGTTAAACAACACGCCTTGGTAATTGGTCGGCAAGTCGATCTGCATCCCTTGGCGCGTATAGGGATCCACCACCAGATTCCCAAGATTTTGCCGATACACTTGGTATTGGGTCACGGTATTCACCCGGAATCCGCAGTTCACTTCTTCGGCCATCGCGAGTTGTTGGCAGTAGCGTAGGTCCGATTCCAAGCGCCGCGCGGCGCGGTCCAAGTTGCTGGCGGTGAAGTTCGACACGCCGATCAGCGACGCGACCATCAGCGGGAGGATCGCAATTACGAGCGTGAGCTCGATCATCGTAAATCCCCGCGGGTGGCGGGTGCGGCGTGACTGTTCGAGTCGGTTCATACGTTGCACCGTTTGCAGTCCTCGTCCCCTATGGGTCCACGAAACTCCGTGTCACGACACTCCCGTCGGAGAGTGTGACGCTGATCGAATACGTCTTGCCGTCCGTCATGGGGTGATCAAACTCCAGTTTGTTGACCTCGGTCGGCACGCCAGGGGCCTTGCTGAGCGTTAAGTCCGTGGCGTCGATCAGCGCGCCTGACGGATAGCCGATAAAATCTTCGAACACCGTGAACAGCGGGTCGCCTTGCACTTGCAGCTCGGTTGCGTGTTCGCCGTCGTCCGGTTGCCAGCTGAATCGCCAATGGGTAATCGTCACCTTACTGAGACAGTTCTTATAGAGTTTGAGGCCGGTCAGATTCGGCCCCGCGACTTGGGCTTGATCGACCGCGAGGTCGAAACAATCCTTCGCCAACGGCGTGGTCACGGCGAATGAGCGTTGCACCGTGCCGACACGGCCGACGGCCTGCAACAGATTCGTGGCCGGTGTCACGGCGGTCGAAAAGGTCCCAAACGCGATCGGCTGATTCTGCACGTTCGGATTGACCCCTTGGTCGATCCGATTCTTCGCGAACTCGATCCCGGCCTGGGCCAGCCCCAACGCGGCTTCGGTGTGCGCAAAGAAGGCGCGTTCCTCCTGTGAGGTCGATGCGAGTTCTACGGCCGTGACGCCCATCCCGCTCAAGACCAGCAGGCCCAGCAACGCCATGAGGGCCGCAGCGCCGTCTTCCGTGTTGCGATGCGTAAACATCATCGTCTCCCATCGGCAAATCATTCCGGCGGTCCTCCGCCGGCGTCGAGGAAACTGCGCGTGACGCTGCTGCCGTCGGAAAAGAAGAGCGTGACAGTGTACGTTTTCCCCGCAGGCAGTGGGGTGTCGAATTCGATCTTATTGATCGGTTCCGGGACGCCGGGCCCCTTCGTCAGCACATAGTCGGTCGCATCGATCGTGGTCCCGGAGGCAAACCCGGCCGGATTGTCGTACAACGTCACGATCGCATCGCCTTGGACTTGGAGCTTCACCGTTTTCTCTCCCGCATCCGGCGCCCAACTGATGTTCCATTGCGTGATCGTGGCCTTGCTTAAACAATTTTTCAGCAGTTTGGCCCCTTCGATCTTTTTGCCGGCACTGTGTGCGTTCTGAAAATTGAGGTCTCCGCAGTCTTTGGCGTATTGCGTAGTTAGCAGGAAATTCCGCCGCACTAATCCGACCGCACCTGTGGCGGCAAGTTGGCTCGTGTTGGGCATCGGAACCACGGTAAACGTCCCTTGTCCGAATG
The DNA here is from genome assembly GCA_016210045.1 of Deltaproteobacteria bacterium. Taxonomy (NCBI): domain Bacteria; kingdom Pseudomonadati; phylum Myxococcota; class Myxococcia; species Deltaproteobacteria bacterium. Next base: position 74,961 of record JACQUX010000023.1, read on the forward strand.
GCATATTCGCGACGGCCGGATTCAAGCCTTGATCGATCCGGTTCTTGCCGAACTCCACGCCGGCCTGCGCCAGCCCCAACGCCAACTCCGAGGCATGCGAAGTCGCGCGGGTCTCTTCGCCCGTCGACACGAGTGACACCGCGGTCGCGCCCATCCCGCCTAACAGCAGCAGTCCCAGCATCGCCATCAACGCGGCCGATCCTCGACGATTTCCTACGACCGACATGGTCGGCATACCGCCCCCACTCATCATTGTTGAAAGTTCGTGTACGCAAAATTGCGTGGAAACACTTCCGTCCGTAACGTCAAGTTCCCTTGATTCGGCGCCGCAGCGACGATCGTCACGCCGATGCGGCGCACGTTGGCGATCACGTTCGTGACTGCGCCGTTCGCATCGAAGTAGCTGAAGGTCAAATTGACCGCGTTCGGCATCACGAGTGTGGCGCCCCGTGTAATGGTGCCGAACGGTGCCCCGGGCGTAAATTGGTAGGTTGCGGCCAACGCGTTGTCGTCGATGAAGCTGAATTGTTGGGCCTGAATCCCCGTGATGCGGGCCGTCGTCACCGTAATCATTTCCCGCTGCATCTGCATGATTGCATTGCGCGCGTCGTGCATCACGCGCGCGCGTCCGGTCGCGAGGGCATACGAGGCCACCGATTGAAAGAAGACCGGCGAGACCGCCAACGCGACGATCGAGAGGATGATCATCGAGAGCAACACCTCCGTGGCAGAAAACCCGCGCCTCCCGATCCGTCCATTTTGCCTTTTGCACTTTGCCTTTTGCATTTTGCATTTCCCTTTAATACGCCGTCACCATCGTCGTGAGTTGCACCGCTTGATTCGCATTCACGCCCCACGACACGACAATGTTCACCCGTTTGAGTCCCGAGCCGGGTGAGGCCGTGGAGAGGTCGTTCGGGCTGACTTCGGTGATGGTCGTGGTCCGAGTCAATCCGGCGAACGGCGCGCCGAGATTTTCGACGGGATAGTTGGCGGCAACGATCGCGTTGTATCCGAGCGCGATCTTATTCGCGATAATTTGGTCGAGCTTTTCTTGGGCGAGGACTGAGGCCTGCACGGTTTGGTCGGCGTCGAGCGCTTGGCGATTGCTGGAGACAAAAAACGACATCATCCCAGTCAACCCGACCCCGAGGATCACCATCATTAAGATCGTATCGATGAATGTAAACCCACCAGCGCGATTTCTGGTGCGGACAGACGACGACGTGGCAAAGACGGTGGATCGGCCTCCCATACCGTGCTCCCCCCCTAGAGAGCAACCGATGAGACGGATATTATACGACAAACATGGGCGGGCGGGAAGCGCTTAATTTTTCCTGTTAATACAATAGGTTATTGCTGTTGAAAGATCTCACAGCCCTTCGGCGCCTTGGAGCTGAGAAATTGTTCACATGAGGCCCGACCGATTCCTTTAATACATCGGGACAAGTCTTTGGGTGCCGCATCCAGCGCACTCGCCGGGACGGTGCGATAGAACGGGTCGTTCTCGCGGAGCGGTTGCTCGCAGTCGCTGCGGACGATTTTGAGATCCGGTCGACAATCCGCCAACCGGCCGCAGATGGTATGGAACAGCTGTTGGGCGTTGTGACGTTGATCGGTGCTGAGTTGTAACGGCGGGGGTTCGGGGGTCTTCGGGGTTTTGGCGCGGCCTTTCGCGATGGCCGCTATGCTGACGAGGCTCAAACAAACGACCAGACCCCACCGCACGGATCGTTGCATGCGCCGCGTATGCCATGGCCGATCGTGCCATGCAACGAGAATCCTCTACAGAATTTTCGTTTGCGCCACTGTCGAATCGCTGCTACGCACCGCCCCCTATGGAACAAGTCGCCCCATGGTCCGTCGAACGCGTTTTGCTCACCAAGCCCCGTGGGTTCTGTGCGGGCGTGGAGCGGGCGATCGAAGTCGTCGAAGTCTGCCTGCAACTCTATCCGCCGCCCGTCTACGTGTATCACGAGATCGTGCATAACACGCATGTGGTGAAGCGGTTGCGGGAGGCCGGCGCGATCTTCGTCGATCGCGTCGCCGATGTCCCGCCAGGCGCAGTGCTGGTCTTTTCGGCGCATGGCATCTCGCCGGAAGTCCGCGATGCCGCGCAGACCCGCACCTTGATCCCGATCGACGCGACGTGTCCGCTGGTGACGAAAGTCCACCGCGAGGCAATCCAATTCGCGAAAGAAGGGTGTACGATCTTGCTCGTCGGCCATGCCGGACATCAAGAAGTGGTCGGCACGATGGGCGAGGCCCCGGAGCGGATTGTGTTAGTGGAAACGGTCGAAGATGTGGCCCGTGTCGCCGTGGCCGATCCGGACCGAGTCGCCGTCATTACGCAAACCACGCTCTCGATCGAAGACACGATCAATATCATCGACGCGATCAAACAACGCTTTCCCAAAGTAAAGTTCCCGCCGAAGGAAGATATCTGTTACGCCACGACGAATCGGCAACGCGCAGTGAAGGCGCTTGCCGGCGACATCGATTTGGTCTTGGTCATCGGCTCCGCCAATTCTTCCAACTCGCGCCGTCTCGCCGAAGTCGCGAAGGCGCAAGGCGTAGCGGCCTATTTGATCGACGACGTCACAAAGATCGATCCCGCGTGGTTTGCGGGCATCAAGACCGTCGGCATTACGGCCGGGGCATCGGCGCCGGAACACTTGGTCACGGACGTGGTCGCGTTCTTCCGACAGCGCGGCGTCCAGACGGTGGAAGAGCGTTCCGTGATTCCCGAAGACGTCCGTTTCGGTCTCCCCCCCGAACTCAAACGTGAACTCGCCGCCCGCGACGCCACCCGCGCCGTGGGGTGAATTAGTCGTCCCGGCTCAACCACTCTTCCACTGTAGCCCGTGAGATGCACTGCATCGACTCGGCCTGGGGAAATGCGGAACGAAACTCTTCCGCCGCCGCGACATGTCGCGGGAGGGCACCGTCCCAACTGACTTGGTAGGGTGAGATCGAGGAGCCATCCTGCACGATAAAATCGACTTCGCCACGTTGCCGCCAATAATATACCTGACCATAGCGACGCCGCAGATGTTGAAACACGACCGTCTCCAACGCCTTCCCGCGATCTGCTCCAGTGCGTGTGATCACGGCCTGTCGCAAGCCAAGATCGATTGGATAGTATTTCTTGTTCCGCACGGCCCGCTGCCGCTCAGAAAACGTAAAGTACGGGCAGGGGACCAGGATATAGGCCGCCTCGCAGGCATCCAAATACGTGCGAATCGTATCGGCGGTCGTGTCTAATTGGCGGGCCAAGTTGCGCAGGCTCACTTCCGACCCCGTACTCTCGTAAATCGTCTTCACCAATTGCGTCAGCAAGATCGTCGACCGCGCGGCAACATGGCGACGAACGTCCCGCTCGAGGATATCCATGAAATACTCGCGCAACAGCGCGGCCGGCTCTTCATAGGTCAGCGCGCGCGGAAATCCTCCGTCTGAGAGATAGGTCTCGAACGAAGCCGCCGGCCGGGCGCGTCGATATTCGACCCAATCGAAGGGGAACAGTTCGATCGTCGTGTGGCGCCCGGTCAGCGCACTGGCCAGTTCGCCAGAGAGCAGGGCGGCGTTCGACCCGGTGATGACAAAGCAATGACGAGTCGGTCGTTCGAGCCTCGTATGCAGCCATTTCTGCCAGTCTTGCACGTTTTGGATCTCGTCGAAGAAGAAGACGCACCGCCGATTCCGGCGATGGGTCGCGGCATACTGCAGAATGCTATCGCAGAGACGGTAATCCAATCGATCACTGAGACGCGGATCTTCGAAATTGATGAAGAAGCAGTCATGCGGATCCATCGCCGCCTGCTGCATGATCTGCGCAAGCAGGACCGATTTCCCGCAGCGCCGTACTCCTTGGACCACAAGGGCCAGATCGGGTTGGATATGGACTGGTTGATCCAAGACATGGCGCGGTATCGTGGCTGCAGGCGATCGTTCCCAATAACTCCACTCCCGCAGCACAACTTTAATGGCATTTTCGTCAGACATATCAGCAGATTACATAGAATTTACAATAGTGTCGAGTTAATTCGACACTCTCGTGCCGAGGCGGCGTGGCTCGGCAGCACGCGTGCCGCGGCGTCCAGACGGTGGAAGAACGTTCCGTGATCCCCGAAGACGTCCGTTTCGGTCTCCCCCCCGAACTCAAACGCGAACTCGCCGCCCGCGACGCCACCCGCGCCGTGGGGTGAATGGGCTTCAGGTCATTTCTGCTGCCAGGCACCGAGGGCGTGTTTGCAACATCGATGAGGAAGTGCGGGTCCTGGGGCGCATACCACACAGCAGTAGTCAGTGCTCGTTCCGAGGGCCGGGCGGAGGGGGCAGGGGCCGCCAGGGTACGCTATCGCGGCGCCATCGAGGCGCCGCGCGCTCACCCTCGCCGTTTTCGGCTTTAGATTTCGCAAGGAGAAAACGGCTGCGAGAGCCCCTAGCGGCCCCTGCCCCCTCCGCCCAGCTCGAGCACGGGCAGGCCCCCACACATCGAAATCGATTTTGCAAACACGCCCTAAGATGATCTTACTCTTTATTGGTGGGAGATTTTCATTCTGTCTAACGTAGAGCCAAGCGGCGCGCGCCGGCTTCATGGCGCGCGTCCGAGTTGGGCGCTGGGTTAGACGGCGGGTTCTTCACTCCCCCTTCTCCGCGTACTCGTTCAGCACGGTATCTGAGAGATGTGTTAAGTGCTTCTGCGCTGCGAGTTCGCGCAGGCTGTCATAGGCAGATACGTGCAGCCTTCAGCGAGAGGGCCTTTCTCTAGGAGGGAGAACACGGGACGCCTTATCTCTTGAAACACTTTTTCGCGTTTCGCACCAGGAGCCACGATGTGAAGCCGAATGTCCATGTTGGGCTGAAGTGCAAGCAAGTCAGCCATGCGAAGGATGCCGGAGTACACCGATGTGGTGTGCTCGACCTCGAACGCGCGCACAATTGATCTACCTCGAAGCCAAAGAACATCAATCTGCTCGATTGTGCGGAGGGTTGTGTCGTCGTATCATCTCAATACTGATCGCTCCAGAGTTGTTCGAGGAACGTGGCGACCGGCAGGATGTGGATGCCTTGGATCACGCGGGGGAGTGGCACCATGGCGACTACGATTTTTTTCTTCATGCGAATTTCTTCCGTTAATGCCTGGAGCCCAGTCAGATGGCGCTCAACGATATTCGCAGTCCCCTTCACCTCAATTGCTACGTCATCGCCGACGAGAAAATCAACTTCGTAGCCAGACGCCGAGCGCCAGAAATGCAACGGACGCCGATCGCGGCGATACGCCAGGTAGGCGCGTAATTCTGTGAAGAGGAAGTGCTCCAGCGCATTTCCGAACAACTCCGTCCGAGGACGAATGTGCTGCCGGCCCGCCAAATGGTGACTGACCCCGATATCGAAAAAATAAAACTTCGCCGTGGCAATCGCCTTCCGCCGTTTCGTCCGGGTATAGGGCTCCAGCAACGCCCCCACGAGTGTGTCTTGCAACAGGGAATAATATTCTACTACCGTCCGCGCCGGCACGCCGGCATCGGACGCGATGCTCGAAAAATTCAGTAAGGTGCCATTCGTCAATGCCGCCACCTGGAGGAATCGAGAAAAGTTTTCGATTTTTCTGACGGCGCCTTCTGCCTGAATCTCCTCTTGCAAATAGGTCCCGATATATGCCGCGAGATCTTCCTCAGGTTCCGTCGCCGTGTAAATCGGGGGGAGCGCCCCATAATTGAGGAAACGGAGTAGATCGTAATGGGGAATTTCCGCCGACACGAGTGGGAATAAATGCCGCATGCGCAAACGACCGCCGAGCAGATTCGCCGCGCCACGCTTCAGTTTTCGTGCACTGCTCCCCGTCAGAATGAACCGCCAGCCATATTCGTCAATCATGTACTGGACTTCATCCAACAGGATCGGCAGTTTCTGGATCTCATCGATCACGATCGGTTGTCGGAGCGTGTGTCTGTACGCCGTCAACTCCTCTCGAATGATCTGCGGCCGCTGACTGATTCGCAAGAACACGTCGGCCAACAACAAATTGTACAGCGGCGACTCGGGGAATAAAGCCCGGAGCAGCGAGGTCTTGCCGGTCTGCCGGGGTCCGAAGAGAAAGAGGCTCTTCGTTCTCGTTTCCTGCCGCAGATCAAGAATTCGTGTAAAATACGCCATATTTGGATGATGCCATGATCAATCTTAATCGGCAACATCATTGCTGATTATCATGATAATCAGTCGATCCTGAAAAAGTCGTTTATGCCCTTACTGGATCTCGATAATATTCCGGGTTTGGCATCGCAAAGAGAAACACCCGACTGACCAACGCTTCAACAATCAGGTGCAAAAAAGTTGCTGGATGCGTCAGCAACTTTGAAAAATTCATTCCCGCAGCACTGAGGATCGCGTTGATCATGTCGCCTTCCTGTCCCTTCAATCGATTGCGGTCCATGCGGTGTCCGTGTTTTAAGTGTCCGATGCCGGGCTCAATCGCCGCCCGCCGCTTCATCCATCGCCACACACTCTTTGCAATGTTGCCGCGCCGCACCCGATCCACATGAATCTGCGTTGATCCCTCATAATCATGCCCGCGATATCCACGATCGACAAACACCTCATCCGGTTTGCACGTCATCATGCGTGCCACCTGCTCCATCGTTCCCGCAAGGGTATGCCCATCATATGGATTCCCATGGAGTGCACGCGCTCCAACGAACCAGCCTCCACGGCTCGTCGCTGCCACACTCACCTTGCATCCAAATTCGTATCGCTTGTGGGCCTTCCCCTTACTGATGCATTCCACCTCTGGCGCATGCACGCTGTACGTCTTCCCGCTGTCATCTTTCTTCTGCTCGTGAATCCGACGACTCACTGCAAGCACCTCCGCAAGCTGTTCGTCTTGATTCGGCAACTTTCGCTCAATGTCGCGAATGACTCGACCCAGATACGTCCGCAATGTCTTCGTACACTTGCGTGCCCGCCGATACTGCTTCGCATGGGCATACCGGCTCTGCTGCAACAGCACATGCTTCGACTTTCGCCGATAGCTTTGTCGGAGCTCGATACCACGCGCATCGGACTCCACCACCAGCCGCTCTCGCGCACGATCGTACAACCGTGCGTCTGTCGGAAATCGCACGTGCTTCTCTTGCACCGTCGTATCCACATTCAATCGCTCAAGCTGGGAGGGCTTGACCGCCTTCACCTTGAGCCCGGACGCGATCGTCTCGCGCAACAGCTCTTCTGCTCCCGCCTCGCCCATGCGCTTCCGCCATCGCGTCATGCTCGATGGATCGATCGGTAACTCATGCTCAAAATACTTCATCCCGCTCAGATGCTGCCAGTACGGATTCTCCACCCATCCTGCCACCACATCCTCGTCGCTCACATCAAACGTGTACTTCAAATATTGCAACGCCACCATCAGCCGCGTGCTGATCGCTGGCCGACCGTTGTCCTCACTGTACGTTGCTCCAAAAACGTCGTCCAGACGCTCCCAATCCACGACCTCCGCCAATCGTACCAACGGATGGCGATGGTCAATCATCTGTCGTAACTTGTTCTTGAAGAGGTCTTCCTGCGGTTCGTCTTGCTGAGATTTGCTGGGTTTCATGCCTGCTACTTTCGCAAGCTTTTACGCATTTCAACAGCACTTTCTTGCAATTTCTCACATCGAAAATAACCCTGCGTCAACGATGAACACTACGTCGGCGAACTTTTTCAGGATCGACTAATCAGCAATGATGTTGGGGAAGGTCAATGATCTTAGCTCTTTATTGGTGGGAGATTATTATGCTGTCTAACGTGGAGCCAATTGGCGCGCGTCCGGGTTGGGCGCCGTGTTATGCTGCGGATATACCGGTCGCGAACTCAAAGGCCTCTCTGCACTGCTGTTCAGTGGGGTTAAGGATCGGAATGCGGCAGTCCTTTTGATGAACGGCCAAGGGCAGTTCGGTGCACGCCAAGACAACGGCATCGACTAAGCCCGCATGTTTCTCGATGAGTGCGGCCAGGAAGCTTCGAAACTCCTTCGCCATGATACCTCGCGCCAATTGGGATTGAATTTGCTGGATTCTGACGCGGTCTTCCTCGTATGGTGTCTCGACTCGGAGACCGAATTTTTCAAGACCTCGTTGGTAATAGCCGTCCTCCATCGGTCGTAATACCGGCTCTTGATCTCGTGATAATCGATGCTGCGCAGTAGGAGGCTCGCGGAGTGAAATCCCCCAAACTTCTCTTGTTCGCATTCATTGAGGATTCGGTAGTACTCGATTGTCGAGGGCCAGCTTGTTCCGCCGAGCAGTCCGATCGTCTTCAACAGCGCCTCCCTGCGGCAAGGGGTCTTGCCCCCCAACCTAATTTAGATGTCACACGCTGATGGATCATCTGGCTTCGTGACATATTATAACCTGGCGGCACGATGTCGCAAGGTACCTGTCCCCACTGCGATGATTTCAACTTATGCCTGCCTCTGCTCTTCCCGCAAATGAGGAATCCAGGGGATCAGGGCCATGCCGGGGAGGGCGGCGACGAAGCCGATCAGGTAGAGGCCGACGTAGCCGACATGTTCGACTAGTGCCCCGCCGAAGCCGCCGAATAACGTGCTGCCGAGCGACATGATCGCGGAGCCGACGGCATAGTGGCCTGCCTTGAAGTCGGCGTGGCAGGTGCGCATTAAGTAGATCATCAGCACGGCGTTGCCGAGCCCGGCGGCCCATTGTTCGTACATATGGATCGCGGCGATCAGTGCGACGCCGGCGGTGGTAGCGGGATCGGGTTTCCAATAGGCGAGCGCGATGTACGCCCAAATGTTCACGTTCATTAGCAGCGTCAGCGGCCAAATGGCGCGCTGGAGGCCGACGCGTGAGATCCAGCGGGCACCGATCAGGGATCCGGCGATGGTGCCGATGGTTCCTAAAATGCCCGCGACCCACGAGAGTTGTACCTTTGTGAGGCCGAGTTCGCGCAGTAGGAACGGGGTGTTCATCGAGAACATGATTTCGTCGCCGAGTTTGTACGCGATGATGAAGATGAGCATGATGGCGACACGCGGTTGGGCGAAGTAGGTGCGGAACGCGCTGAGAAAATGTCCGGCGACATCGCGCAAGCCAGTCGCCGTGCGGACACGCGCGGTTTCGGTGTCGGCCAGCAGTGCGCGGTGCAGGAAAAAAAGCAGGAACATGGTGAGCGCGGCACCGAGCCAACTGTAGCGCCAACCGAGGAAGGCCGCGGCGGCGACGAGCACGCTCTTCACAAACACGACGGCGAGGCGATAGGCCAGCACGCGATCGCCGGTGTAGCCCGCTTGGTCGGCCGGATCGGTCAGCGTGACCAGGTAATAGCCGTCGATCGCAATGTCGTGCGTGGCGCTTAAGAACGCGAGTCCGGCGACGATGAAGATCACGCATGATAACGCCTGCTGCGGGGGCCACCACGGACGTGCCGTGGCCGGGTCGATGCCGAGGAACACGGTGACGACGATGGCCGTGAGACCGAGGCCGATCAACAATTCCAATGCGAGCAGCCAGCGGCGTTTGGTGCCGTAATAATCGAGCAGCGGGGCCCAAAGGAATTTCAGATTCCATGGGATGCCGAAGAAATTGACGAAGCCGAGGTAGAGTTCCCGCACACCTAAGTCGGTCAGGAAGACGCCGGTCATATACCGGACGATCATGAACGGGAACCCTTCGGCAAAGTAGGTGGAGTTGACCCAAACCGTGCGGCGCAGTGTACGGGGCATCGCCGGTGTCTATGGCCGAGCGCGACGGAGAGTGCAAGGCCTACAACGTTGAAACTTTTTCTCTACTTGCGTCGTCTGCGCGGCTGTCGTATCCGGGCGCGGTTATGGGTGTGACGACGAGTGCGGTAGAAGATCTCTATTATTCCGAGGCGGCGGCGCCAGCGATTCATGTGGCCGGGGCATCGGTGCGGCGTACGTTGGTAGTGCTGCCGACGTTCAACGAGGCCGGGAATTTGGTCGCGTTGTGCGAGGCGATTTTGCAGGACGCGCCGGAAGTCGACATCCTGATTGTTGATGACAACTCTCCGGATGGGACCGGCGCATTGGCGAAAAGGCTCCAGGCGCAGTGCCCGGGTCGAGTCTGGGCTGAGGTGCGGGAGACCCGCAGTGGGCGGGGCGATGCGGTTTGGTATGGGCTCCAATTTGCGCGCACGCGCGGGTACGCCTTCGGCATGGAAATGGACGCCGATTTTTCGCATCATCCGCAAGCCATTTCGCAATTCTTAGCGGCGGCGGACGACGCGGATCTGGTCATCGGGTCGCGTCATTTACCGGGGGGTGGCGTGGTCGGCTGGAGCTGGCGGCGACGGGCGGTGCATCGGTTGGCCAGTTGGTTTTCCGATGTCGTGCTCGGCACGCCCACTACCGATCACACCAATGGGTTCCGTTTGTATCGGTTGAGTTGTCTCGATTCGGTCGCCTTAAATGGCGTGGCGGTGCGCGGTTTCGTGGGGCAAACGCTGCGCGCGTATCTGTTTCATCGTCGAGGACACCGTATCCGGGAAGTGCCGGTAGTGTTCTACGAACGGCGGTACGGGGCCTCGAAAATGTCGCTGCGTGAAGCCATCGACGGCGTCTGGACACTTCTGTGGTATCGGCTACGCCATCATCGCGAATGAACGGTCCGCGCGGCCAGCCGCGCGGAAACCAATCCCCTCTCCCTTTGGGGAGAGGGCGGGGTGAGGGGGAGGACACGCCGCTTGCGGCGGCGCGTGAATCTCGGAATGGCTTCATGACGTGGGCCTGGTGTATCCAGGCCGGATTCGTGGTGGCGATTGCAGTCTATTGGCTGGCGGCACTCTGGGCCGCTCCGTTCGATCCTAATTACACCAGCAGTGAACTCTATGATTGGCTCGTGGCGTGGGTGCACGGCACGTCGTTGTATCAGGCGCCGCTTGCACCGCCGTATCGGGTTGTCAATTATCCGCCCGGCTTTGCCTGGCTCGCGCGCGTGGGGCTCGCGGCCGGGTTGTCGCCGTTGTGGGCGGGACGTGCGGCCTCCGGGGTCGGACTGGCAGTCGTGCTCGGGCTGTTGTGGCGTTGGGGGCGCGCGGTCGGCCTCACGCGCGGCGCGGCGTGGGCGTTGCTCGGCGTGCTCGGATCGAGTTTCTACGTCCTCTTCTCGTTGGGACAGGCGCAATTGCAGTGGCCGGCGGTGGCGTGCAGTCTGGCGGGCATGTATTTGCTGCGTGCGCCGCAGCAACGTCGGCAAGTTGCCGCAGCGGGTTGTCTGCTGACACTGGCTTGTTTCATCAAACAGACGCAGTGTCTTTCCGCATTGATTGGGTTGCTCTGGGTGTGGCGCCGCTATCGACCGTGGTTGCAGACGTACGTCGTCGCGGCGGTCGTGACCGCGCTGAGTGGGGCTGCGCTGCTGACGTTGGTGTGGGGTGGTGAGGTGTGGCGTCATACGGTGTCTTGGGCGGTGGGGAGCCCGTCGTTGGTGCAATGTCTGCAGACGTTGTACGAAAATTTGCTCCCTTGGAGTGGGTGGTGCGGATTGGGCATCTGGTTGGCTTCGCGTAGGCCGGCAGCACGGCAGGACTTGCGTTGGTGGTATTTTGCCGGGAGCTCGGTCTGGTGGTTGGCGAGCGTGCGCCAAGGGATTGCCGGACCGAATTTCCTGGAGTGGTCGTGTGCGACGCTGCTGTGGGTGTGGCCGCAAGTGCGGAATCCGGATGTTGTGTGTCGAGCGGTGTGGGCGCGCAGGAGTTTGTGCGGATTGTTGGTCGTGCAATTACTTGCGGCCGATGTGATCGTCGTCGGACGGATCGTCTATTCGGCGGAGCGATTGCGCAGGGATGTGGCGCAGCTTCCCGCGTTGTGTGCGGTGCTGCCGTCCGCGCCGGGATTGATTGTGACCGAAGACGTCGCGGTGGTGCGCCAGTGCGGACGTGAACCGGCGAGCTATCCGTTCATCATGGCCAATTTGGCGCGTCGCGGTCTGTGGGATGAAACCGCGTTTGTGACGATGTTGCGCGCCGGGGCCTTCCCGGCGCTGTTGCTTCCGTTTGCCCCGCCGACCGCGGCGCGTTGGGTGCAGGCGCAACGCTGGACGGAGGCGATGCGACTGGCGATGGCCGAGGGCTATCGGCTGCACGCGACCATCGGGCGCTGGTACTTGTTGGTGCCACGCGCGCGCGATCTTGATGCCGTGGCGGTGCCATGAACCGGATGGTGCGCTATGGGTGGATGATTGTCGTCGCGTTGGCCGGAGCGGTGTTCGTGACCTGGTTGCGGGCCGCGTGGGTCGGGACCGTGAAAGTGGATGACGTCGTGCTGACGGCGTCGCAACGCTTGGTGATCGGGGGCGGCCTGGGGGCCGCGTTCGCGTTGGCGGGGTGGGCGTATTGGCAGGCATTACAGTCCGAGCACTCCATCACAATAAAGTCCCTATTGCCGTTGACGCTGTTGTTGCATGGCGTCGCGGCGGGCGCGCTCCCATGCACCTCGAATGATCTCTTTTCCAACTTGGCGTATGCCCGCATGCTGCACGTCGGCCTCGACCCCTATCTCGCGGGACCGAGCGCATTAGGCGCTGCGGACCCGTTCGGCCAATGGGTTGGCGCGATCTGGTGGCATCGGCCGATGGTCTATGGGCCGGCCTGGGCCGCGCTGCTGCGCCTGCTGGGCGCGGTGCGCGATCCGTGGGTGGCGTTGTGGGTCTTCAAGGGCATGAGTTGGTTCGCTGCCTGTGGCATCGTGGCGTTGTCGTATCGCTACTGTGTCCGCTTGTCGAATCCCGCAGACGGCGTGTGGCGCTTTATCTTAGTGGTGTGGAATCCGGTGCTGCTCTGGGAGGTGACGGCGCAGGCGCACAACGACGGTGTGGTAGCCCTCGTGGTGCTGGTCGGCCTGCTGGCTGCATGGCGCGGCCGTGCCTGGGCGGCACTTGCGTTGTGGGGTGTCGCAAGCGCGATCAAGCCGGTGCTGCTGCCGCTACTCGGCCTCTACGGTTGCTGGCGCCTGCGGGAGCGCGATTGGTCGGCCATCGCGATGTTGGGCATCGGCGGCGGCGCGGTGTGGCTGGCCGTGGTGTGGTGGGGGGCGGGCGCGCAGGGTTGGTTCGCGGCGCAGGGGATCATGTGGCAGGATCGCCACTTCGTGGCCTTTTCGCTGCCGCATTTGGTGCACTTGTTGACTTGGTCGTGCGGGATTGGCACGCAAACCATGCTGCATGCGGTGGTCGTGGCGGCCCAATGGTGCGGGATGTGGCTGCTGGCGGCGGATTGTCTGCGGCAGACGCGGTCGTTCGCGCAGGTCATTCACTCGACGCTGCTCTTTTTACTCCTCTCGCTGTTGCTGCTGATGCCCTGGTTTCAACATTGGTATCTGGTGTGGCTGCTCCCGCTTGCGCTCATGGTGCCGCGTTGGGATTTGGCCCGCCTCGTCGCTGCGCTCTCGATCGTCGCGGTGTTGCAATACGCCTCGATCCTCGCGCTCCCGCGCGCAGTGCCGACCGTCGTGAGTGTGCTCACGCTGAATGGCGTGGGCCTCTGGTGGTGGTGGCGAGTGCGGGGTTGGCGGCTGTCATCCCGCGAAACAGCGTGACGACCACGTATCCGAATCCGGCCCAGCGCACACATTCACCCAGTACGCCGAGCGGTTTCAAGGCGTGGAATTTTCCGTAGAAGAAGAAATACTCGGCTTGGGTTGCAGCGGCATAATAGAGGAATGCGCGGCGTACCGCGTGTCCCGCCGTACCAGGCACGGCGAGTGTCAGCGGGAGGAACCACAATACGAATTGGGGCGAGCCGATCGGGCTGGCGAAGACGAACGTGGCCAGGAGTAACAGCCATGCACAGGGCCAACGGGCGTCACTTGGGGGCAGGCGACGGCGCGCGAACCACCAGGTGATGATGCCGGTGAGGACGAGCAATGTTGGCATCGTGTAGTGCGCTACAGCGTCTGGCCACGCGCCGCCCAACACGCGTGATCCCGCCGCATCGCGGGTCCAGAGGCCGATCGGGTGGACGAAGTCCCAGAGGGCGAGTCCGACGCTGTAAATACACTCAATCTGCAGCCCGCGTCCGGTGTGGTGGCCGAACAGCGCGCCGATGCCTCCCGGTGCCCACCACACGAGCGGCAAGAAACACGCGAGTGTGAGCATGGCGGCGATTGCCAACAGCCGCGGAATCTCCGCGCGACGGTGTTGCCATGCCGCGAGCAACGTGGCGGGAAAGACGATGCCGGGAAATATTTTCGCTAATGCGCCGCTAGTGATCCAGCCGGTGGCGGCCACGACGCGCGCGCGTTGCCACGCGGCAAGACCGGCGAGCAGCAGCGTCGCGGGAAAAAGATCGAAGCGTTGTGTAGTGAGTTGGCCGACGGCCGCCGCGGCGACGCCGCCGTAGGTCGCGAGGCGCGGCAGCGAGACTCGGTCCCCGTAGCCGCGCCGCATGCGCGCGGCGAGCCCAATGGCGATATACAACAGCGCGATCATCTCGAGAGCGAACAGGTCGTGATAGCGCTGCGGATCGGCGGTGAAGAGGCGTGGCAGCAGCATCGGCAGCAACGCGAGCGGGGGATATTCGTAGTGGAAGTCGCGATACGGCCACGCGGGCGTGCCGGTTGTGGGAATGCGATGCAACAAAATATTCGGCGCGTAATGCGTGCGGTGCGGGGCGCCGGCGCCGAGCATCAGGCTCGCATATTCGTAGTACAGCAATTCGTCTTCATGGCGCGAGAAGTAGAGGCGGAACTTCGGCCAGATTTTTTCGTGGAGCGGGGCGCCGTGTAATTCCGCACTGATGCCGTGCTTAGCGGTGTAGTCGTGACCGAGTCCGAAAAAAATCCCGAGCACGAGTAACGGCAGGCTGAACCCAATCACCTGCCCGATGTTGCGCCAGCCGCTGCGCCACATAGTTCTCGATAATTGCGCATGATCAGTCATATGTGTTCCCTCTCCGGGCAAGCGCCACAGGCGCGTTGAGGGGGAGGCTCCAGCGGCTGTGCCGTACCAAGGGGATGCGACGCCCGAGGCGGGGGACCCGCGTAGCGGGTCGCCGAGGAAGTGCCCGCAGCCGCAGGCGGAGGGTACGCGAGCCCCTGATTGACTTCACGGTTTGGCCCAGTTACACGAATCGCTATGCAGCACCAGTACAATCCACATGCGATCGAAGCGAAATGGCAGGCCTATTGGGAGGCGCACCAGACGTTTCGCACCCCGACCGATCCCGCGTTGCTGCGGCAACGCCCGAAATATTACATCCTCGATATGTTTCCGTATCCATCCGCAGCGGGACTGCACGTCGGGCATCCGGAAGGATATACCGCAACCGACGTGATCGCGCGGATGAAGCGGATGCAAGGCTTCAATGTTTTGCACCCGATGGGCTGGGACGCCTTCGGGTTGCCGGCGGAACGGGCCGCAGTACGCGAGAATCAGCATCCGGCGACGATCACGCAGCGCAACGTGGACAACTTCCGCCGCCAAATCAAACGCCTCGGATTCAGTTACGACTGGTCGCGCGAAGTCAGCACGGCGGATCCCGCGTATTACCGCTGGACGCAGTGGATCTTCCTGAAACTCTACGAGCGCGGACTCGCGTATATGGCCGAAGTCCCGGTCAATTGGTGTCCGGCGTTGGGGACCGTGTTGGCGAACGAAGAAGTAAAAGATGGTCGCTATGTCGAAACGGGCGATCCGGTCGAGCGACAACTGATGCAGCAGTGGATGCTCAAGATCACGGTCTACGCCGAGCGGTTGTTGGCGGACTTAGGCGAAGTCGATTGGCCCGAGGGCGTGAAGGAGATGCAGCGCAACTGGATCGGGAAATCGATCGGCGCCGACATCACGTTTACGATTGCGGATACGCCGCACACCTTTACGGTCTTTACGACGCGGCCCGATACGTTGTTCGGCTGCACGTATTGCGTGCTGGCGCCGGAACATCCGTTGGTGGCGCAAGTGACGACGCCGGCACAATGCAGCGCCGTCGAGGCGTACGTGGCGGCGAGTCGGCAGAAGACCGACTTGCAGCGCACGGATTTAGCGCGTGACAAGACTGGCGTCTTTACTGGCGCGTATGCCGTGCATCCGGTGACAGGAGCGCCGCTCCCGTTGTGGGTCGCCGATTATGTGCTGCTGAGTTACGGGAGTGGCGCGATCATGGCGGTCCCGGCGCACGACGATCGCGATCACGCGTTCGCGACCCGCTTTGGCTTGCCGATCGTCGAAGTGATCACCGGCGGCAAGCAATCGGTGCAGGAGGCTGCGCATCCGGGCGACGGGGTCGCGATCCATTCCCAATTCCTCGACGGTCTGCCGGTCGCGGCTGCGCAACAAAAAATGATCGAATGGTTGGAGGCGCATCGCAAGGGGCAGGCACGCGTCCACTATCGGCTGCGCGATTGGCTCTTTTCCCGCCAACGCTATTGGGGCGAACCGTTTCCGATCCTGCACGCTGCCGACGGCACTTTGATTCCGGTCGCCCCGGAGGATTTGCCGGTCGCGTTGCCGCCGGTCGACGAATATCGGCCCACGGCGGACGGCCAACCGCCGCTGGCCCGCGCGGATGGCGCGTGGCGCCAAGTCGCGCTGCCGGATGGTCGCGTCGCTTTGCGCGAAACGAACACGATGCCGCAATGGGCCGGCTCGTGTTGGTACTATCTCCGCTTCCTTGATCCGCAGAATACGTCGGCGCCGTGGTCGGCGGAGGCCGAGCAATATTGGATGCCGGTGGATTTGTATGTCGGCGGAGTGGAGCACGCAGTGTTGCATTTGTTGTACGCACGTTTTTGGCACAAGGTCTTGTACGATTGCGGTCTGGTCCACACCAAAGAGCCGTTTCAGAAATTGTTCAATCAAGGGATGATCCTCGCGTACAGCTATCGCGACGCGAAGGGGAAATATTATCATCCACGTGACGTGGAGCAGCGCGACAATCGCCCGGTATTGCGCACGTCCGGCGAGCCGCTGGAGGCGCAAATCGAAAAGATGTCGAAGTCGAAGCAAAACGTCGTCAGTCCGGATGAAGTGATCGACCAATACGGCGCGGACGCGATGCGACTGTACGAACTCTTTATGGGGCCGTTGGAACAAGTGAAGCCGTGGCAGATGGACGGCGTCGAAGGCGTGAATCGATTTCTCGGACGCGTCTGGCGGTTGATCGTGGATGAACGGACCGGTGCACTGGCCGAACGGCTCGTCGATTCCCCGAGTGCAAGCGCACCGGCGTTGTGGAAAGTGTTGCACCAAACGATCCAAAAGGTCACGGACGATACGGCGCAGCTCCGCTTCAATACCGCGATCGCGCAAATGATGATCTTCCTGAATGCCGCGAGCGGCGTGGAACGGATTCCGCGCGAGATCGCGAAAGACTTTGTTCGGTTGGTCGCGCCGTATGCGCCGCATCTGGCGGAAGAGTTGTGGGAACGTTTGGGCGAGGCGACGTCGATCGCGCACGCCCCGTGGCCGGTGTCGGATGCGGCGCTCTGCGCCGACGAACGGATGACGATCGTGGTGCAAGTGAACGGGCGGCGGCGCGACGCGATTGCCGTGGAAAAGACCGCGACCGCGGACGACGTCCGACGGCTCGCGATGACCGAAAAAGTCACACTCGCTATCGGCGGAGCGGCGATCGCACGCGTGGTGTATGTGCCGAACCGCATCGTCAATATTGTGCTGCAATGATCACGCTCTCGGAACTCGATCAACAATTACGACGTGGCGACATTGCGCCGCTCTATCTCGTCGTCGGCGCGGAGGCGTATTTGCGCCGAACCGCCGTGCAGCGGATTGCGCAAGCCTTGGCGAAGGCGGCGGGGAGCGTCGTCACGCCGCAACGCTTCGACGCGAGCGCGTTGACGGCGACGGAGCTGGTGGCGCGGGCGCAGAGCGACGACTTGTTCGCGGCGCGCCAACTGTTGGTGGTGCAGGGCGGGGAAGTGTGGAAAAGCGAAGCGTGGGAGGCGTTGGCGACGTGGCGGCAACACCCGAGTCCGGTGGCCGTGCTGATCGTGCAGGCCGAAAAGCTCGACCAACGGGGCGCGGCCGTGAAGCGGCTGATGGCGAGTGCGTGCGTGATCGAATGCAAGTCACTGTATCCGAATCAAGTGCCCGATTGGGTGCGAATCGAATGTCAGCGGCGCGGCAAACCGATCAGCCAAGATGCGGCGCGGCTGTTGGCCGATGTGGTCGGGACCGAGCTCGGCGCGCTCGATCAAGCGCTCGAGAAATTGTTCCTCTATTGTGGCGACAAGCAATTGATCGAGGCGACGAGTGTCGAGGCGGTGATCCTCGAGACCTCGCAGCGGACCGTTTTCGAATTCGCCGCCGCCGTCGGGGCCGGTGAACCGACGGCGGCGTGCCATTTGTTGGAGCGGCTGCTGAGCGGCGGCGAGAGTCCCGTCATGTTGCTGAGCATGTTGGCGCGCCATTGGCGTCTGCTGGTGCGGGCGCGCGCGTGGCAAGAGCAGGGTGGGAAGGACAAGGCCCCGCTCGCCCAGACATTGAAGGTGCATCCGTTTTTTGTCCAAGAATATGCACGCCAAGCCGCGCAACGGCCATTGCCTGCCCTGGCACGCGGACTGCGCCAGATCGCCGCGACCGATCGCGCGCTCAAACGCACCCGCACTCCAGGCCGGAGCGTGCTGACCCACTGCGTGTTGGCGTTGAGTGGGAAGGAAAGTCCCGCACTGTGAGAATGCTTCAAGCCGCTTCGTCGATTGTATAATTCGGAAACATGATGACGGGAGGGTGGCCCTTCAGCGCTTCAGCGCGCAAGCAACTTTTTGCGCGAAGCGCCGATTAGGTGCGGGGAAGAGGTGTTGTGATATGGGCCCAAAATTGTCACCGCTCAGGCCGGTCGGCCCCGTGGCGGATTACACCAGGGCGGCACTTTCACGGCTCGCGCCCATTGGTTCATGGTTGGATGGAGTTGGCGTCGTGCGCCACCCACGACAGCTGCCGGCTGCCTGGCGAACGACTCCGAGTGCTCGCCCCCCGTTTTTACTACCACGACGGATTCGGCGTGGGCTTGGCGCCGGATGGCAACTGATCACCACCCAGGCGTCACCATTATTCCCTGGGACATGTCGTTACCTACTGCCGCCGGAACCGGTGTTAGCCGCGGTGCTCGATGCCACCGTATACAGCGCCCTCCTCGCCACAGGTATTGTGACCCATCCGCGCGAGACACTCCTGCCGGTGGGTTTTTGCCTGCAGCGGCAATCGGCAGTTGACCAGCTATACGCTTTACTCCATGCCTATTGTCCCATTCCATTGAGCAGCGATCAGTGGGCGGACACCCCCACGATCGATGGGGGATTGCTCATTAATGTCGACGGAACCACATTCATTCTCCATCAGGAAGCGCTCGCATATTCTGAACTCTCGCCGTCGGATTTGGAGGCCTTTGCGCGACTTGGACTCATTGCCGTTCGGCGCGCGACGCGCACGCTTACGGCACCCGCTCCGCAAGTGGCATTTCAAAGGCGGCCCAGGGCGCGCGAGTCATTGGATCTTGAAACATTCGCCATTGCTGTGATCGAACGTTGGAGTGCGAACCCCATCCTGCCCGTGGTTCCGGAAGCGGTGATTGCATCACCGCAGTGCCAAACCTATCCGCAATTATGTGCGTGGCTCATGGAGCATCGGGCGTGGCTTGAATGCCAAGAGGTGGAGCGCATGCGGTCGCTGCTCCGTCAGTTGGAGGTCGCCGACGCGACCAGCCAACAACAAGGAATTCTCGATCAAGTCGCCGGGTTGATGGCCGAAGTGGCTGTTCGCCCAATATTGGTGCGGGCTTTCCAAGCCTGTCTGCGGAGAGATCCGAATGCCATTCTCTTGCTGAGTCATCAAATTGCCGACGCCGCAGGGCAGCTCGTCTCCGATGCCGTGATAGTTTCACTGACGACCGATCAAGATGGGGCGCTATTATTGCTGCTGCATACAATTTATGAAATCACCCTAGCGATCGAAAAGAGCGACTACTGTTCCCTCCAACTTCGGCGCGCGCGCGATGATCGTTACCAAGAGGGGTTGTATATTCGGAACGATCATGATGCGGGCTGTTTAGTCCCGGTCCGTTTAGCACCAGATACGGCCTTAGGATTGGAGTTACACGTCGTGCCGGATGACACAGCGGCGACCATCCGCTCGATTATCACTGATTGTCGAGCGCGCGCGGTCACGCGTTTCAGGACGCTCGAATGGGGCATCAAGCGAACGGTCGTCACTCAAGGAGGCCACCAAGCGCCAGCAGCCTTACGGCCCACCATTCTCCTGAGTGAGTTCACCAGCGATACGTTTAACGATTGGGCGCGCCAGATAGGCAGCGATACGGTGGTCTTCTGGGGAGGTCTCGACCCGGGTGGTTCCCTCACCGGGTTCGCCGTGGGTGTCGCCGCACCGGCCGCATTATCTTCAGGGCACTTTGCCGTCACTATGGTCCGTGATAGCGACCGTGCATGGCGTGTCACCGATGCCATCGGCGCGCATCTTCCAAGGCTCATTCCCTTGCTGCGCCGCATTCCCGATCTCAAGGTCCCCTCCGCTGAATGGTTGGGGCGCGGACGTGTGAAGGCGCTGAGTGCGGTGGTCTCCATCGATCAGTCGCCATTATTCGCCGTGGAGGATTTGGAACGATGGGCCGGTCGGGAGGAATGGGATAGTCGCCGACTTGTGGTCACTGGGAATCTAGAATCCGATGGCCGCATCGTCCATTTTGCCGTTTCAACGACCGTTCCGGTCACGTTGCCAGAGGCTTATTTTCAGATTACCTGCGAGCGAGATGAAACAGGGACATGGCAGGTGCGTGCTGTGGGTGGCCATCATGTCGATGCAATCGTTCAAGCACTGCGGGCGATCCCGAGGCTCAAGGTGCCTTCTAATGAATGGCTCTCTCGTGCGATGCGATACACGTTCAGCCAGGTGACTTCGGTCGCCACACTCGCTCGATTGACCACAGCCTCTTTTGCCCAATGGGCCGACGAATGGGGAACTCCCATCGTGACACTGGTCGGCATCGTGAATGGAACCAGGATCACCGGCTTTGCCATTAATCCACGGGACCGAGTGGAGGGCAGTTCGCAAATCGTCCTAACGCCGTTGCCTTCCGGTGCGTGGGAAGTTCTCTCGGTCCAGGGGCATGCTCTACCGATCATCGTCCCGGTATTGCGCCAGATCCCGGGTGTCCAGGTCCCTTCGAATGAATGGTTATCGCGCTCGCTGCCGTACACCTTGAGTGCCATCACTTCAACCGATGCCGTAGCCGCGCTGACCACAGGCCGACTGGAGCAATGGGAGCGGGAATGGAGTAGCCCTCGCATTGTGCTGAGCGGCTGTATACGCGGTACAACAGGGATCGCGGCATTTCGTGTGACAGCGAGTATCCCAGCCGATTTACCACACTCCTATTTCTGTATCGTTCTGGTCCATGATCACGACACTGGTTGGAGAATGGTACAGGCGACCACTGGCAGCATACAACTGCTCGCCGCGTTACGCAGCATTCCAGATCTCGAGGTGCCGCAAGATACATGGCTTTCGGTTGAGGCGGGCGCAGCGATTACCCGATTTGATCCTGGATCCAATGCATTCCGGCCACTGGGTATTGAGTCCCTTGCAGCACTCGCACAAGTGACTCCGGCACAACTCACGCAATGGGCCCACCAATGGGGCAGTCGCAGTCTGGTGATCAGCGGTGGGCGTGTGAGTAAATCGGGGCGCGTCGACCGTCTCTTGCTCCATCCCTCTCTTCCCAGCGAACTCCCCGACAATGGCTTTACGGTGACGCTTGAACAAGACGGAGAAGAGCGCTGGCACGTGCGGGCGGCCGCTGGACATAGCGTGCGTAAAGTCCTCGCCGTGTTTCAAAGCCGCGTGGAGATCAGTGTTCCCAGCAACGAACTGCTCTTTCGCGATCATCGCCAATCGTTCAGCGCATTCAATACCGTGGAAGCGTGGGCCCACTTGAACGGCACGCATCTGGATCGATGGGCAGACGATTTGGAAAGTCATACGCTGGTCGTTCGCGGCCAATATGCCGCAACAAACCAGAAGATCAGTGGACTCACGATTATGCCAAACACTGCGGTCGCACTATTGCGAGGGTATTTTTCACTGACATTCCAGCGGGGACCAGATGGTCGATGGTGTCTGATGGATGTTGATGGACGGGGATTGCCACCCATCCTGAAGACCCTCCGCGATGCTGGAAACGTGCTCGTGCGTTCAGACGAGTGGCTGGGCCGCCATTTCACGAGACCCTTAAGTGCAGTGACAACTATTGAGAAACTGCGCAACGTCACACCGGGTATGCTCGATTGTTGGGCAGAGGAGTGGGGAACCGACGCACTGTTTCTGAGCGGTATGCTCCGGAAACGTGTGACTGTTGGAAGTTTCAAAGTTGGTACCATATCGCCAGCTGCTGCGGCGGAAATTTATTGCTTCATCGTGCTGCTGACGCGCGCCAATGGAGGTTGGTGTTTCAAGGTCCGAGGTCTACACACCGCACTCATGCGTGACGTATTTTCCGCAGCGGGATATGTATACAATGAGTGAAGAATGAATTGTTACGCCGCCAATTTGTTGACGGCGGTCGTTAGGCGCGAGATTTGGCGGGCGGCGCGGGGCTTGGGGATGACGCCGCGGCGGGCCGTTTGGGCGATGACCGGAATGGCGGCCTTAAGGGCCGTTTTGGCGTCCGTCAATTGTTTTCCGCCGACGGCGACGCGGACGGCCTTCACGGCCTCGCGCAGCACCTTCATATATTTCCGATTATAGCGGCGTCGATTTTCGCTCTGCCGCGCCCGCTTGATCGCGGAGGCGTGCCGACCGGTATGGAGCTTCTTCTTTTGTCCTGCCGTCTTGCCTGCCATAGTGATGACCTCTGTTTCTGACGCGTTAAATACTCGGGCGCCGCTACCATGGCGGAAAGAGCCTTGTCAAGGCGGATGGCCCGCGCTACAGACCCTCCGCCCATGGCCCCACCCCCCCCTGTGCCCCCGCTTCGTGATGACCGCCATGCCATCGGTCGGCGCGCGGCGGTGTTCGGCGGCTTCACGTTGCTGAGCCGGATCGCCGGCTTGGCCCGCGATATGGCGATCGCCGCGTGTCTGGGGACCCGTTTCAACGCCGATGCCTTTTACGTCGCCTTTCGCATTCCCAATCTGTTGCGCCGTCTGTTGGCCGAGGGGGCCATGACGATGGCGTTTGTCCCGATTTACGCCTCGTATCGGCGCCAATCCGCAGCGGAGGCGCATCGCGCGGCCAGTGTCATCCTGACCAGTCTCTTGACCTTACTCCTGTTGCTGCTGCTGGGCGGCGTCGTGGCCGCGCCGTGGCTCGTGCGACTGATCGCGACCGGATTTATCCATGACCCGGTGAAATTCGAACTGACGGTTGCACTCACGCGCGTGATGTTTCCGTATCTGCTCTGCGTCAGCGTGATGGCGTTGCTGATGGGAATGTTGCAAGTGGAGCGGCATTTCACGGCCCCGGCCGCAGCGCCAATTTTCCTGAACTTGATGATGATCGCCGCCGCCGTCTGGTTGGCGCCGTATTTTACTGAGCCGGCTTATGCGTTGGCGATTGGGGTGGTGGCGGGCGGTCTGGCCCAGTTAGCAGTGCAACTGCCGCCGCTCTGGCGACGGCATATCGTGCCGGGACTCTCGTTCGCGTGGCGCCATCCGGCGTTGCGCCAACTGATCCGCGTAATGATTCCATCACTCTACGGTGGCGCAGTCTATCAGCTGAACGTGCTGATGATCACGTTGTTGGCCTCGTTCCTGGCGGAAGGGAGCGTTTCGTATCTTTGGTATGCCGACCGGATCACCGAATTTCCGCTCGGGATTTTTGCCGTGGCGCTGGCCACCGTGACGTTGCCGACCCTCTCCGATCAACAGAACGCGCGCGATTTGACCGCGTTTAAGGAGACGGTCAACTTGAGTTTGCGGATTGCGTTGGCGGAGGCGATCCCAGCGGCCGTCGGACTGATCCTGCTGGCGCGTCCGATCGTGCGGCTGTTGTTCGAGCGCGGGGCATTTTCCGCAGCCTCGACCGACGGGACGGTCGCCGCGCTGTATGGCTTCGCGGTCGGCATTCCGTTTGTCAGCGCGGTGCGCAATATCGTCCCCGCCTTTTACGCGATGCAACGTCCGCGCGCGCCGGTGTGGGCCGCAACCGTGGGACTTGTGACGAACGGCGTGGCCGCGCTCGTACTGATGCGCTGGCGACAACATCAAGGGTTGGCGTTGGCGATGGCGGTTTCATCGGCGGCGCAACTCGGCTTCCTCGGGTGGTGGCTGCGGCGCTTGATCGGCCCGTTCGGAGGGCGACGGCTGCTACGCGGCGCGATCGGTAGCTGCGCCGCGACGCTGTGCATGGCCGGCGTAGTGTGGGGGCTGGCGTGTGGGATTGCGTTGACGGATGTGACTTCGCGGAGCCGTTTGTTCGGCGGTGTCAGTCTGTGTATCGCGCTCGGTGCGCTGACTTACCTGTTGGGCCTGCGCTGGCTGGCGCGGGAAGAATATCGCCATTGCGTGGCGATGTTCTGTCGCCGCCGTTAAGACTTTGGGATGGACGGCATGGGGTGAAACCCACTCCCTTGAGGGACGGCGCGTGGTTCAGCCTGCGGCGGTGCCATCGGCTGCGGGACTGGGGTTTGTTCCACCCGAGGTTTCAGCAAGTCTTCCGGCGACAGGAAGCTCTTCTTTGGTTCCGCCTGGGGCGTGCTACAGTCGCATGCGCCATAGCTGCAGCTACAGGGACAGCGCCGATGGACCGGCAGGAGTGATTTTCCGGCACAGACGTATTCTTTGACCATGTACAGATTGATATCCGGATCGTTCTTGCACTCGTCAGGGTAGACGTCGCAGTTGCCTGCTTTATCGATAGCAATGACGTATCCCGCTTGAAAGAAGCGAAGCATGTCGTCGGGTACTGCACCCTGAGGTACAGACGGATGGACTTCTTCGCAGCCTGACGGGGGATTGCCCAGATGGTTGACGTCGCCGGCGATCTTATATTGTTGCTCTATGAAGGCTGCGCAAAGATTCTTCTTATGCGCCTCCGTCATGCCAGTCGGAAAGTTCTTAACAGACAATTGATTCTCTGCAGTCCAGTCATACCGTGCCGCATCTTTGGCCTCATTACTCGCCCTGTCCGGGACCGCCGAAGGGACGCCGGCCGCGCAGGCCGGTTGGGCGATCTGGACCGGAGCAGGACCGTAGCTGATGAACAGCCCGGCGAGGAACGTTGCGATCGCGGTCTTGGTTATAGTCCATGGTTGCATAGTCCACCTCCGTTGTGTCCCCAGTGGTAGAGCAATGGCTGTGCCAGAGACCGCGTGGGGCGTGGGCTGGCGGATAGGGTGTTGAAATGGAATTGTTTTTGTCCTGTTTTGGGCGGTGTGAGATGGATAGCGGTGCAGCGCCGATTTGAGAATGACTGGTTGCGGCGCCATTATTGTGACAGAAAATAAGGAAGTCAGGCCGACTCGGACCCTCACCCCCCGCCTGCGGCGGAACCCTCTCCCCGTCGGGGCGAGGGGAAAATAAGGAAGTCAGGCCGACTCAGGCAACTTTTTTCGTCGGCTGCCGAATAAAGGGATGTCTATGCTCCGCCCGGTGCCTACAGGCCGTTTGAATCGTTCAGTGGTGTGGGGGGCAGGCGCCGCGAGGCCGGAGGCCCGCTTCGTAGGGCGCAGGAGGGAAGGGTCAACCCTTCCCCCCCGCAACAGCGGGTCCCCCCTATCCCAGCGCCCTACGAAGCGGGCCTCCGGCCTCGCTCCTGCGTCTCACAGTCGTTGGTCGAGTCCCGTGCCTCACTGCAAGGAAAGACGTGCGCTGCCCATCGCGCCAAATTTGGCGTTGTCTCCTCTTGTCGTCTTAGGCCTCCTCTTTTGCCTCGGGTGTGAAGTGGGGGAGGGGCGGAGTGCGGATGTGGTGGATAGTGGGGATCTGGGAGCGGACGTGGCGACGGGGGATGCGGATGGGATGGCGCGTAGTGGCGCGGCGGTCTTTCGGGCCGAAGTGGGGATTTGGTATCCGGGGACGTTGTGTCCGTTTGATTGTTTTGGCGAGCCGCTCGTACAAGGGAAGATGTCCCGAGAGTTGACGATTGCGGAGCTGCAGCTTGATGGCGCGGGTGCCGCAGCGTCGGGGATTTGCGATGCCTCGGGATGCCGTTTGGATATGGCGGCATTGTGGGAGCTGTTTACTCAAGTAAAGTCTGATCAAGTGACCGTGACGTTTGTCGGTGACGCACAGTGGCCGAAAGAAGTGCTGGGAGTTCCACTCACGTTCCAACGGAATCCGGAGGCGCCAACGATTTGGAAACGACCATTCTCGCAGATCGTGATTGATGAAGCGAATGCTCGCATCCGGATCCAATTCGTCGAACTCGGGGTGAAACTGTGTGGCGCCACGTACTCCGCTTCGATTACGCCATAAGGTGTTGTCCGGCATCCAAGTGATATTCAGCGCGCGTATTGTCGTGCGTAGTTTGAAACAACGCTCCCAATAGAGTGTGCGCTTGGGCACGTAGCCGGATGGTGTCGGGTGCCGGTTCAAGGCTGCATTGGGTCAACGCCAGTGCGAGAAAGAGTGCGTGTTCGGCATCCGCGGCGTGGCCCAGCGCGCGGTGACACTGCCCGAGACCCAGCGCCACACGAGCGCGCTGCAAGGTGTCTTGGTGGGCTGCGGCGAGTGCGACCGCGCGTTCTAACCAGAGGACTCCGCTGGCCCAATCCTGCACGGCGATCGCTAACATTCCCCGTTCTTCGGCGGCCGCGCGGCTGGTCTCGCTGTCGGCCCATTGGGTGGCATGTGCGAACGTGGCTTCCAACGTCTGTGCGGCTGCAGTAGCGTCGTGTTGGGCGCGCAGGATCCGGCCCTGCAGCAGTCGCGCCCGTCCAAGCATCCGTTGTTGGCCGGTCTCCGTGTAGCGCGCAATCTCCTGTTGGAGCTTTGCGAGCGCGTCGGCATGGCGGCCGTGGCGAAAATAGGCCTCTGCCAGTGCGTTGTTGGTGATTGTCAGTTGTGCGTCGGTGGCGATGGATGCGGCGCGTGCGGCCGTGCGTTCGAATATCGCAATCGCGCTTTCGTGCCGGCCACTCTCCATATCCACGCGGGCGCGATAATTCTCGCAACGGATGGCGTGGACTTCGTCTTCCAACGCGTCGGTGGTGAGGGCATGCGCCAATTTGAACGCGGCGCCGGCCGCCAGTAAGTCGTGTTTGCGCATCGCGGTCAGGCCGAGGTCTTCGTAGACCCGCATCATGCGCAACCGAGAACGTTCATCGTCGGCCATCGAGGATTGGAGGGTTTGATAGAGTTCTTCGGCACGAGTCGTGTGGCCGCTTTCGCGATGGGCATGGGCGAGCCACAGCGTCAATTCAAGCGCCGCGGGCGATCCTTCCGGAAAGGCTGTGGCCTGTTGCAGCGCAGTGAGGGTCTGAATCGCGTCGCGGAACGCGGTCTGCGCCAGTTGGGCTTGGGCTAATGTAAAGAGGGCGCAGTCGGCGGCATCGGCGCCGGTGCCGCGCGTGCGGTGCGCATAGAGCCGTTCCAGCGTCATGTCGCCGTCGTGGATCAGGAGCTCCGTGATACGGTCATGCAATGCGGCGCGCGCGGTGGGATCGAGATGTCGATAGAGGAGTTGTTGTTTGGTGCGGCTGCGGAATCGATAGTGTTGGGTCAGCGGATCATAGCTGACCCATTGCTGTTGCACCAGATGCGTGAGCTGTTCCGTGGTCGGTTCCACGGTCGCTGTGTGTTGCCAGTGCCACTTCGCGATCGGTTGTTGCCAGACGGCCAGCGTGTGCAGCAGTTGCTGCTCCGTCGTGGAGAGCGCTTGCAGTTCCTGCAACAAACAGCTTTCGATTGTCTTCGGCATCGCCAGATCGTCCAACAGGGTGGCGAGGCGCGTGGCGCCGTCCGGTGTGGTCAGTGCGGCGAGGGGCGCGGCGCGTGCTTCGAGTTGTTTCAAGAGTTCTGTCGTGAAGAGCGGATTGCCTTCCGTGTGTTGATAGAGGGCGTGGCAGAACAGGGCCGGCAACGTGGGGTGCTCCAACAGCCCGGCGGCGAATGGTGGGAACGTATCCGGTGTCAAGTTGTGTAATGCGAGCGTGTGGACCGCTTCTTTCGGCAGCGGGAACGTCTGGTCGATCATCGCGGCCGTCTGCGCGTCAGCGGCCGACGCGATCACGATCAGGGTCCGGGCCGGGACGCCGATGGCCAGCTGCGTATGCGTGGCGGTCGCCAGCGATTGCAGTCCGGAAATGATTTCGACGGCCTGTTGTTCGCGAATGACCGCGTCGATGTCGTCGAGAAACAGCGCGACCGGGGTATGCGGATCTTCTTGCGCCGCATCCATCGCGGCCAGCCAATGGAGTCGGGCCGTGATATCGGCGTGATCGAATGTGTGCGTGGCGAAGCCGCGGAGTTGCGCCGCGAACTTAATTTCTCGGAGGAGTCGCGTTTTTCCCGTTCCGGCGCCGCCGGCAATCCAGAGCAGCGCTGGGCGATCCAATCGGCTTTCAAACGCGGCGTCGATGTGGGCTCTGGTCGTGACGAGTTCGTCGTCGCGGCCCACGAATCCGCATTCCCAAATGCGGGGCTGTCCGCTTGGTGCGGTCGCCTCGCGGTAATCGTGCCCGCTCTGTGCTGTCAAGGTTTCTAGGACCTGTGCTGCCGAACTGAAACGCGCCTCGACCTGTTTGCAGAGGAGACGATGGATGATTGCCTCCAGATAGGGTGGAATTTCCGGGCAGAGCGAACGGAGCGGCGGCGGAGTGAGCAATAAGTGGCGTTGAAACGTTTCCTCCCGCGTCGCCGCGCGGAATGGGTTATGGCGGGCGAGTGCAAAATACATCAGGACGCCGAATGAATAGAGATCCGCGCGGTGGTCCGGTCCCGCGCGCTGGATCATTTCCGGCGCAATATAACTGGGTGTGCCGACTAAGTGGTGTTGCACGCCGACGGCCGCGAGGCCGAAATCGATGACCTTGACGATTTGCGTCGTCGTCGTTTCCGCTCCTTCCGCCGTGCCTTGGGCCACGAGGACGTTTTGCGGTTTGATGTCGAAATGGTGGATGCCGCGGTCGTGCAAGTACTGCAGCGCGCGTAGTCCTTGGGCAAAGAGTTGTTCGCACTGTTGCGGCGTGCGGTCTTCCACCGCATGGTAGAAGTCGGTTCCTTCGACGAATTCCGAAGTAAAGAAGAAGCCGCCGGTGTCGTCGTCTTGGCCGAAATCGTAGACACGCGTGATATGCGGATGATGCAATTTCGTCAGGGTGGCGAATTCCGTCTTGAACGATGCAATTGCGGAGGCCTTGCTGGGGTGGGCGATTAAGTACTTCATTGCCAAATGCTCATTGAGCATTGCGTCGTGGGCGAGGTAGACGCTGCCCATCGCGCCACTGCCCAATGGTCGTTCGATTAAATAGCGGCCGTTGACGACTTCTCCCACTCCACGTTGTCGTGCGCCGAAGGCCATGGTGACTCGATTCAGATTTGGCCACGATGGAGCAGCTCGAGAAAAATCGCCAGCAGCTGCGGGTTCCATTGCCCTTTTGGGAGTTCGTCTGTGAAGACGCGCAGTGCCCGTTCCGGGCCGAGGCTTTGGCGGTAGGGACGATTCGAGGTCATCGCGTCGTAGGCGTCGGCGATCGACGTGATCATCCCGGCCACCGGGATGTGATCGGCGGCGAGCGCGTCGGGATAGCCTTGGCCGTCGAAGCGTTCGTGGTGGTGGCGGATGCAGCCCAAGCACGGCTGCAGCGAAGTACACGGGCTGCAGATCTCGAAACCGCGCACCGGATGGGTTTTGACGTGATCCATTTCTTCCGCCGTCAACGCGCCGGGTTTGGCGAGCACGGCGTCGCGCACGCCGATCTTGCCGATGTCGTGGAGTAGCGCTCCGCGTCGAATTTGTTCGATCTCGTCCGCCGGAAGTCCCACGGCCGTCGCCAACGTCGTGGCGTAGCGGGCTACACGCTCCGAATGGCCGCGCGTGTAGGGGTCTTTGGCGTCGAGCGCGGCGGCCAAACTGAAGAGAATATTTTCCGTCCGCTCCAAGTCGTCGTGCATCGCCTTCAATTTCAGCAATGAACGAATGCGGGTCGTGAGTTCGATCTTGTTAAACGGCTTCACCAGAAAATCGTCCGCGCCGAGTTCGATCGCTTTCAATTTGTCGTCGAGTTCCTGCAACGCTGTAATGATGATGACCGGAATGAATTGGGTGCGCGGATCTTCCTTGACCGTTTTGCAGACTTCGTAGCCGCTGACTTTCGGCATCATCAGGTCGAGCAGCACCAAGTCTGGCGGGTGACGCACGATCTTTGCCAACGCCTCCTCGCCGTCGTAAGCCACATCGAGTTCATACGGAAATGCGCGCAGCTGGGCGCGAATGAGTTCCACATTCACTTTGTTGTCGTCGACGATCAGGATGCGGGCATTCAGTTTAGGCATAAAGGTCGGTTCAGAAGTGAAACGCCACACTGCCGGAGGCCGTGACTGGGAACAGGCCGCTGCCGTTGTTGGCGCCGGAGAGGGATTGGATCATGCCGATCGAATGGAACGTGGCGCCGATATTGGCGGAGACGGCCGGCGTGAAATACAGATCGACGCCGACGCCGGCGTTGGCACCCAAGCCCATCGCGAGCGTGCCGTTGTCGGCGGAGCCTTCGGAGGTCATGAAAAATCCGATGCCGAGCAGCGCGTAGGGATCGATGCGGCCGCTCGACTTGACGAAGTAATATTTGAAATCGACGGTCGGGATCGCAAAGAAAAGGATGTCGTTGTCGCCGGCTTGCGGGCCTTTGCCGCCTTCCGTCGTGACGTCAATACCGAATTGGGTCGAGATTTGCGGCGCCCAACGATAGTCGAAATAGACATGGCCGCCGAACCCGGGCGAGAGTTGCGGTGTGCCGTCGATCAAAAAGAAATGCCCAGTCGGTCCCAATCCCACCGACATATTCTCCGCCCATGCGATGGTCGGAATGATGACTGCAAGACACACACTAAGAACCCATCGCGCCACTGACATGCCGTTCTCATAAACGATGTATGCCATGACTGCAAGACACGACTCACTCGGGTGTGTTAGTAAAATCGATTTCGGTGTGCGGGCGCAGCGAGGCGGGGAGCCCGCTCCGCAGGGCGCAGGAGGGAAGGGTCAACCCTTCCCCCCCGCAACAGCGGGTCCCCCCTATCCCAGCGCCCTACGGAG